>MOXJ01000020.1 GCA_002507565.1 Candidatus Reconcilbacillus cellulovorans | reverse complement strand
CGGCCGAACTTATCCCGTGCCCGAAGATCTGGACGGCGATTCGCTTGCCCGTCTCCAGGACGTTTGGCTCTGCGGTCCCGGCAGCGACACCCTGATCCTCAAAACCGGCCGCATCCAGTGGCAGGAAAAAGAAGACTTTTGGCGTCAAAACGATACCGTCTATACCGATCAGATGGAGACGATCGCCTTTTGCCGAACCGGCGACCTGATTCGCAGCATCAAGGCCGGACGGGCTATTCCCTGGACGATCGTCGACCGAAGCGACCGGTCGTCGGCTCTAAATGTGCTTGAAAGCGACCATCAGTATCTGTATTACTGGAAAAAAGATTTTCGCTCCGGCGTGACGCTGCTGACGCATTTTCCGCTTGGCCGTTCGGCGAAGCCGGATGATTTACAGCGATACCCATTTGCAGAAAGGGAATGGTGGTGGACCTGGTTTCGCGGCGGGGAGGGTTACGGCGTGCGGTGTACGAAAAACGGCGCCACCGAACTCGTCCGCCTGCGCGACCGCCAACCGCTGTTTCGCACTCTCGGGGAAAAAGCGGTGTATACGGACGGTGACCACGTTTTAACATCGGAATGGCCGGCCGACCCCGACAAACGCGGCGTCCGGTTCAGGCTGCGCCGAAGAAGCGACGGAGAGGTTCTCGAAGAATGGAACAACCGTTACTATGCTTATCATTCATATGATGATCGAGTTGTGCTGTATTGAATGTAGACGCCCATCGCGAAGAAACGTATAACGGGTCTCGGGTGATGTGAACGCCATGGACATCTTGAATGTCCCCTTTATCAGAAGCGTATATCAAATTTATAAATTGAATAAAAATAGCTTATTTTCTTTTAAATTACAGGATCAAATCGGAGCCCATCAATATGACTCCCTTTTCATCGTCCATCGTTCCACAGGCCAAATCTTCAAATACGACCTTGAACCTCCAGCCGATTTCATCTGCAACATCAATACGGGGGATCATATCAGCTACGCTTACTTTGAAACAACGGATCATGGTCATTTTTTGTGTATCCAAAGAATGAACCTCTATCCTCATCCGATCAAAACCCATCTCATCCGGATGAACGTCATCGTTCCTTCCCACGTCCAGCTTTACGATCTGGATGACCGTCACATGATGGTGTTCGTAGCCGACGGAAGGTGCAAAGCCGACTTTTCCGAACCATCACCCTGATCGACGTCGAAAGCGGCAGGATCGATCCGGTGCCGGATCCGGTCGGAACCGATTCGCTTTCGCGCCTGCAGGACGCTTGGTTGTTCGACGACGGCCGCGCCTTCATCGTGAAAACCGGAAGAATCCAATGGTGGGAAAAACAAAAATTTTGGGAAGTTCACGACGTCGAATACACCGACCAAATCGAAACGCTTGCGTTCTGTCCGATCGACGAGCTGATCCGCTGCGTGCGCGACGGCCGACCGGCCATTCCATGGACCGTCCTCGCACAAAGCGATCGCACGTCCGCCCTGTACGCCGTGGGGGAGGACGGGACTTGCTTTGCTTTTGCCATACAACATTTTCCCTGGAATCGACTTCAAACGTTTCAATTCCACCCTACGCAGGCCGCGGCCGCCGTTTTCGTCGGCGAAGCGGAGGGCATTTTCAAGGAAGTGCTGTACTGCGACGGCATGTGGTTCGGCTCGCGAAGGGCGCTGGGCCGACAAGAGCGAATGGAACTGGTCGATCTGGCCGCGAGGCGCACGGTCCTTCAGGTGTCGGACTGGGGCTTCGTCGCCGCCGACCGTCGGCATGCGCTGTCGTATAAGAGAGTCCCCGGATCGAAACGCGGCTTTCAGGTTACGTTGTACGATTGGGTCGACAACAAAAAAATTCAAACATGGAAAAACAGGTACTTCCATTATGATTTAAAATCCAACACTTTTCTTTTGTTTTGACGGGCGAAAACGGCCGGAGCAACGCCAGACCGCATGACGATCGGGTGACGTCACGAGATGGAAATGAGATGGCATCTCTTCAAACTCGTGATCATGATTTTTCTCACTGCGGGAACCTTCAGTCTTTTCATCGCGATCGCCTTGGGCCTTCTCCAAAAACCTTCGAAGCCGGCCGATCCGTCGTCCGCCCCGACGCCCCCGACGCTTCTGGCAGGGTTGACCGGTCAAGGCGTCAAAGTCGCCGTGCTGGACAGCGGCGTCGCTTTCGAACATCCGGATTTTGAACGCCGGCTTCAGCCGGGTTACAACGCCCTGGATCCGTCCCGCCCTCCGCTCGACGACTTCGGACACGGCACGCCGGTCACCGGCGTCATCTTTGCGCAGGACAACGGTTTCGGCGTCACCGGTGTCGCGCCCGACGTGCAGCTTTTTCCCGTCAAAGTGCTGGACCGCTACGGAGAAGGCGACATCGACGCCGTCGTGCGGGGGCTGGACTGGTGTATCGCCAACGGGATCCACATCGTGAACATGAGTTTCGCCGTCCCGGAACCCGACGACCGGCTGCACGCCGCGATCCGCCGGGCCTACGACGCCGGCATCGTGCTTGTCGCGGCGGCGGAAAACACGTTCGGCGGAGCGCCCGGCTATCCCGCTTCCTATGAAGAAGTCATCTCGGTGACCGCCGTCGACGCCGACAAAAAGCCGTACCGCGGAGCGCCGAAAGGAAAAATCGACTTTGCCGCCCGGGGCGTCGATATTCTCTCTACATCGACGGACGGCGGTTACGAGCGATACAGCGGAACCTCCATCGCGGCTCCTCGGGTGACGGGTTGGATCGCGCGGATCTTGCAAAAACCGGAGGCGTTTGATGTCGAAACCGATAACCCCGGCCGTCTGCATGTATCGGTTTACGAGGCTCTCAGGCAGATGGCGGAAGATCTCGGCGAGCCGGGGCCAGATGAGGTGTTTGGAGCAGGTTGGATTGGCTGAAGCGACGACCACGGATCGCCCGGAAATTTGCATTCGCCCGCCGGACCGGCTATAATGGGCTTTCAGGAAAGGAGCCGGTTGTCCCGTGCTGGATCGCTACAAAACCTCGGCGGCCGCGTGGGTCGCCGCGCAGCTCGAAGGGGTAGACGCCGCCGCAGTTGCGGAACTGTTCGAATACCCGCCGAACCCCGATCTCGGCGATCTCTCGCTGCCGTGTTTCAAACTGAGCAAAACGTTGCGCAAGCCTCCCCAGGCGATCGCATCGACGCTTGCCGAGCGGTGGCGGAAAAACGACCTGCCGATCGCCGCTTCCGTGGAAGCCGTCGGCGGATACCTTAATTTTCGTTGGGACGCCGCGCGTTTTGCGGCCGACGTGCTGCGCGCCGTCCTGACCGAGCGCGAACGTTACGGCGCCCGGCCGATCGGCGAAGGCCGCACCGTCGTCATCGACTATTCGTCGCCGAACATCGCCAAGCCGTTCCACGTCGGTCATCTGCGGTCGACGGTCATCGGCAACGCACTGTACCGGATTCACGCTTTTCTCGGCTTTCGCTGCGTCGGCGTCAACCATCTCGGCGACTGGGGCACCCAGTTCGGCAAGCAAATCGCCGCCTACATGCGGTGGGGCGACGCGAAGCGGGTAGAGGAGGAAGGCGTCGCCGAGCTTTTACGGCTGTACGTCCGCTTTCACGAGGAGGCCGAGCGGCAGCCCGAGCTGGAGGATGAGGCGCGCGCCTATTTCGCGCGTCTTGAGCGCGGCGACGAGGAATGCGTCCGGCTGTGGCGCTGGTTCGTGGACATCAGCTATCGAGAATTTGAAAAAATTTATAACTTGCTCGGCATCCGTTTCGACTCGATCGCCGGCGAAAGTTTCTACAACGACAAGATCGCGCCGGTGATCGACGAACTGCGCGAGAAGGGGCTGCTGGAGGAAGACGACGGCGCCCTGATCGTCCGCCTCGACGAAGACGGCATGCCGCCGGTGCTCATTCTGAAAAAGGACGGCTCGACGCTGTATCATACGCGCGACCTGGCCGCCGCTTTTTACCGAAAAAAGACATACGATTTCCATAAATGCCTCTACGTTACCGGGGCAGAACAAAGCTTGCATTTCGCGCAATGGTTCAAAATCGTCGAGCGGATGGGCTACGCATGGGCCAAAGACCTCGTCCACGTGCCGTTCGGTCGCGTCAGTCTCGAAGGCGCGAAACTGTCGACGCGCAAAGGGAACGTCGTCTTACTGGAAGAATTGTTGCAAAAGGCGATCGAAAAAACGCTCGACATCATTCGTGAGAAAAATCCGGATCTGGAAAACAAAGAGGAAGTCGCGCGGCAGGTCGGCGTCGGCGCCGTGGTGTTCAGCGATCTGAGTTCAGCGCGCATCAAGGACGTCGTGTTTTCGTGGGAAGAAGCGCTCAATTTCGAAGGGGAGACCGGACCGTACGTCCAGTACGCGCACGCGCGCGCCTGCAGCGTGCTTCGCAAGGCAAACGGCGGCGAATCGATCGAAGGGCCGGACGCGCCGGACGAATCCGTCGCCGCGCTGCTCGTGCATCCCGCTGAACGGGCGACATTGCGGGACCTGGCGCTTTTGCCGGAACGCATTTTGCAGGCGCAGGAAAAGCTGGAACCTTCGATTCTCGCCCGGCACTTGATCGACTTGGCGCAAAGTTTCAACCGTTTTTATCATGACTGCCCGATTCTCGTCGCGGAGGCGGACGTGAGGACTGCCCGGCTTGCGCTTGTGAAATCCGTTCAGTTGGCGCTGAGGACGGGGCTCGGGCTGCTCGGCGTCGAGGCACCGGAAAGAATATGAGTTTCTTACGAATGAAGGCTGTTCCGGCCGGGAAAACTGGAAACGTAGAAGTTTTTCGGCCGGAGGGATGGCGGTTGAAGCCGTCGGAATGGCTGAAATGGATAACCGAGCAATTTGTGCTTTATCTTGATACACCGCGCGACATTCGGCGGGAAAGGCGCCGGCAGCGGCGGCGGATGCAGCCGCCGTGGAGCGTACGTTGGTTCGGCCTTGTGCCGCTCGGTCTATCGATGTGGTTGCGCCGTCGCCCGGGGCGATGAGCGAAAATGCTCCGCCGCCGGGCGGAATTTTTTCTCGGACGCGTCCCGCTCGTTCGAAGACGCCCTTACGCCGGCGGTTCGCCGTGGCCGTACTCGCCGATCGTCCAGCCGCCGCGGCCGTCGTCGTAGACGGTCAGAAAACCTACCCGACGGTTGTCGCGGGACAGCAACACGAGCCAGCCATGCGTTCCCGGGCCGAGCGGGAATATTTCCAAGTGCGCGCCAAGCCAGTCGGCGAATCCTTCTGCGGCGGCGATCCGCTCCATCTGCGCGGCGATCCACGAGTCCCGCGCTTCGCCCGCAGGCCTTTGCCCGGCGGTCGTTTTCGGGGGTTCGACGGCCGACGCGGACGTCCAGCTTGCCATTACGGCCAAAACGAGGGTCGACGCCAGACAAAACGCGTTTCGCTTCATGATTCTCCCCTTTCCGACCTCCCGGTTCCGAAATCGCCGGCCGGATGAAACAGACCAGCGTTGACGGCCCGGACGTCGATGCGCGGTTTGTATTGGCGGTCGATTTCCGCTTTCCGGCGTTCGTACTGTTCGGAGGCATCGTCCTCCGGCGTTTGTTGTTCTTCGCCGCGCTTGCGGTTTACCGCGTCGTCCGCCAGCTCGGCGTAATAAGCGTCGACGCGCGCCGTTTCGTCCAGCCAACGGGCATACGCTTCGGCAGCCCACCGGCAGTCGGATTGCTTGAGGCGCGTTTCGAGCCACATTTCCAGTTCGTCGAGGGCGCGCGCGAGCGACAGGCGCGGGGCGGCGACGTAGGCGTCGGGCGGAAGTTTCGGCGTCCAGCGGCGGCCGGCGAGCCGTGCCATCGCGTTTTCCAAGATGCGGCCGCTGTTTAAGTCGATCGCGAGCGAGACGAGTTCATTGCGTTTCATGTCGCATACGTATTCGATTTTATAGTTGACGACGGCCACCGTGCCGAGCGGCTGCGGACCGTCGCGACGGACGCGGGTCTCGCGACGAGCGGGAATTTCTTCGTACAGCTGAACGAAGCGGCCGCATTGTCGAACGACGTCGAACAGCCGCGACAGCATGCGGCTTCCGAACGCGACGGTTTCGCGCGGCATGCGCGGAGCGCCGGGGCCCGGAAGCGGCGGAGGCGGCGCCCGATCGGGGTCGAACACGAACATCATCGTCACCGTTTCCGGTTCCGCACCGGTGCGCTCGACGAATCCCCAATAATAGGGCCGGTTGGTCAACGCCTTGTCGGCTTCCGGCGACAGTTTGACGGTCGCGTGCGCCGGACTTTCGTCGAGGATACGACAACCGGACGCTTCAAGATATCGCATCACGAACGACCGCACTTGTTCCGCGTTCACGATTGGTTTTCCCCCGATCGGGCGGCAAGCCGGACGCCACCGGTCGACAAGGCCCGTTCGGATTTGACCAGACGTTCGGCGTCGCGAAACGCTTTGCCGAGACGATCAAGGCCGGCGCGCAGTTCGTCGTCCGACTCCGCTTCCATCGCCAGGCGAAACAGATTCGCTTCCCACGGCGTCTTGCTTTCCAGCCGCTCGAGAATCGCGTCGAGCCCGCCGATGACCCGCTCGAACAGATTGATTTTTTCATGCAGCAGCGTCAAAATATGTTCCTCGATCGTACCGGCCGTCGTCAAGTTAAAAATGTAGACGTCGCGCGTCTGACCGACGCGGTGGACGCGGCCGATGCGCTGTTCGACGCGCATGGGGTTCCATGGGAGATCGAAGTTGATGATGTGATTGCAAAATTGAAGATTAATCCCTTCTCCTCCCGCTTCCGTGGCGACCATCACTTGCGCGCGGTTGCGGAACAGATCGGTCATCCAATCCTTTTTGCCGCGATTCATGCCGCCGCGGTACGGAACGGCGGCGATGCCGCGTTCTTTCAAAAACTGGAGCAAATATTCCTGCGTCGCGCGGTATTCGGTGAACACGACGGCCTTGTCGCCGCATTCGCGCAGCAGTTCCGCCGTCTTCTCCGCTTTGGTGTTGGCTTGTACAAGACGGATGAGTTCGACCAGCGACAGAATGTCCTGTCGGACCGGAGAGTCCTGCGGCGTTTTGGCGAACATGCGGACGAGCGTCAAAAAAACGGCGTCGCGGCTGGAGCACACTTCCCGCTGCAGGACGAGCAGCGGCAGCATGCTGCCTGAGCTGCCGGACGATTTGGCTTCCCGGTAGCGGTTCCGGACGAAATCGGTGACGCCGTCGTACAACCGACGCTCATCGACGGACAGCTCCAGTCGGACGTTGCGGACGATGCGGCGGGTGAATTCGATGTCGCCGTCGCCGCGGCGGTTGCGGATCATCACTTTGGCGATCTCCCCGCGCAGACGCTCTTCGTTTTTCGGGACGCGCCGGTCCAGCATGAATGTTTCTCGAAAACGGTCCTGGGCGCCGAGCTGACCGGGCTTCACGACGGTAATCAGGTTATACAGTTCGGACAGATCGTTTTGCACCGGCGTGGCGGTGAGCAGCAGGCAATATTTTTTCCGGATCCGGTTGACGAACCTGTAGTTGGCGGATCTGTCGTTTTTCAGTTTGTGCGCCTCGTCGACGATCAGCATGTCGTAGTCGATGCCGAGCACGATGTCGCGATGCGGCGCGCGTTTGGCCGTGTCCAGCGACGCGACGAGAATGTCGCAGCCCGTCCACATGTATTCTTTTTTGTGGGCGACGGCGGGGATGTCGAACTTTTGGTTCAGTTCGCGCACCCATTGCAGCACGAGCGAAGCGGGGACGAGGATGAGCGCCTTACGGACGAGTCCGCGGATCAAGTATTCTTTCAACACGAGTCCGGCTTCGATCGTTTTGCCGAGGCCGACTTCATCCGCCAGCACGGCGCGGCCGCGCATCTCGAACAGCACTTTCCGCGCCGTCTCGATCTGGTGCGGCATCGGCGAAAAGCCGGACAGCCGGGACAAGCACAGCATCGTGTCGAACGAGGGCACAAGCGACGCCGTTTCCGCCTCGACCGCCAGGCGGAACATCGTCCAGTCGTCCCAGGGGCCGTTTCGCTCCGCACGGGATTCAAAAGATTCCCGCCACCTTCGGTCGATCAGGATCGGCGGTTCGTACGCCGAAACATCTTGGGCCGACGCGTTTGCTGACGGAAGATGGCGCGCCGGGACGCCCGCTTCTGCTTGTCTTTCCAAAGCTTTTCTCCCCCTCCCGGCTTGTCTGTTTTTCTATTTTCAGTATGGCCCGCGGCTGATGTTCTCAAACGCCGAGGTGTTTTTGCTTTTGCCGGGCGGACGGCGCGTGGGCGGCGGTGTGTTTTTCTTGCAGAAGCTCGCCCGATTCGTTAAGATGAGCGACAAACGCGGTTAAGCGGATATCGGCGATCGGCCGAAAGGGAAAGGAGACCGGTAGATGCGGCAATGGCGGCTGTTGCGGACGGGTAACCGTTCGCCGGCGGAAAACATGGCGATCGACGAGGCGATTTTGATCGCGTACGGCAAAGGCGGAGGGATGCCGACCATTCGGTTTTACGGCTGGAATCCGCCGACGTTGTCCATCGGCTGTTTCCAGAGGGCGGAGCGGGAGATCGATTTCGACCGACTGCAGGAGCGCGGTATCGGGTTTGTGCGGAGACCGACGGGCGGCCGCGCGGTGCTGCACGACCGAGAGCTGACGTACAGCCTCGTCGTGTCCGAACGCGACGTGCCGCGCAGTGTCACCGAATCGTATCGCGAGCTGAGCGTTTGGCTGTTGGAAGGGTTTCGCAGGCTCGGGCTGGAAGCGGACATGGTCGCGTGGACGGACGGCATCGGGCGGGCCGGCCGGGCGCCTGCCCCCGGCACGGCCGCTTGTTTCGATTCGCCGTCGTGGTACGAACTCGTCGTCGACGGGCGCAAAATCGCCGGCAGCGCCCAGATGCGGTCGCGGGGAGCGGTGCTGCAGCACGGGTCGGTTCCGCTGGAGCTCGACGCGGACAAGCTGTTTGCGGTGTTGCGCTATCCGAGCGAGCAGGCGCGGGCGGTGGCGGCGGCCGCGTTTGCCCGAAAGGCGGCGTCGGTCAACGAACTGCTCGTCGCGCGCGGCCGACCGGCGATCGACGTCGAGGAAGCGGAACAAGTGTTTACCGAGGCGTTCGCCGCCGCAATGGGCGCGGTACTCGTGCCGGGGGAGCTGACGGAGGAAGAACGAAGGCTGGCCGACGGGCTCGTCCGGGAAAAATACGGTGCGGACGAGTGGAATTTGCGGCGGTGAGCCGAACCGGAGCCGTTTTGCCGTTCGTGCTTGATGAAGCAGGGCGGTCGGCGGCGCCAGCGGCCTGCGGTCGGACGGTCGGCGGTCGGACGGTCGATCGACTTCGCCGGCGGTCGATCCGCCGACCTATGGCGCCGAACGTCATGTTTCGGGCAACAGTTCGGCGAACGCCCGCTGAAGCCGCCGGACGACCGGACCGGGCCGACCGTCGCCGATCGGCCGGCCGTCGGCTTCGACGATCGGCATGATTTCGACCGTCGTTCCCGTCAGAAACGCCTCGTCGGCGGCGTACAGCTCGTCCACGGTAAACGGCGTTTCCTCGACGGCGATGCCGAGCTCGCAGGCAAGGCGCAGGACGACGTCGCGCGTGACGCCGCGCAGAATGCGGTGGTCGGCCGGATGCGTCCGGATGATGCCGTTCTTCACGATCATAACGTTGGCGGCGCTCGCTTCCGTCACGACGCCGTCGCGGTGCAGCACCGCCTCCGCCGCGCCGCGTTCGACCGCCTGTTGGCGGGCGAGCACGTTCGGCAACAGATTGAGCGTTTTCAGGTCGCACCGCAGCCAGCGGATGTCCGCGACGGTGACGACGCGTACACCCTGCTCCATGGCGGCGACCGGCCGCTCGTACGGATCCGCCCAGCCGACGACGACCGGTTCGGCGGCGGACGGAAAAGCATGTGTCCTCGGCGCGACGCCGCGCGTCATCTGCAGGTAGACCGTGCCGTCGGTCACGCCGTCGAGCGCAAGAAGCCGGTCGATCAGCCCGCGCAGCTCGTTCGTCGCAATCGGCGGCTTGAGGCCGATGCCTTCCGCGCTTCGGGCAAGACGGCGAAAATGCGCGTCCGCCTCGAACAGGCGGCCCGCATAGACGCGAATAACTTCATAAACGCCGTCGCCGAAATAGTATCCGCGGTCCAGCGGCGAAATGCGGACGTCCTCGCGACGGACGACGCGATTGCCGTAAATCATATGCATGGATGGGCGCCTCCCGCATGATTTTTCCCGTATTATAGCACAAAAAACGAAAAGCACCGCCGGGCGAGGCGGCCTCAAGAGCGAAAGGACCGGGACATCACTGGCGGGTCCATATATCGTAGTGTATAATCGTGGAAGATACTATATCTGGCGTTCGGCAATCGTCCGGCAGGCGGAAAAGGAGGTTGCGCCGTTGAAAGCAAAAACGACCGCCCGGCTGGAAGGGCTGAGCGAAAAAATTTTTCTCGACCGCTACGCGCTGAAAGAACCCGACCCAGAAAAGACGCGCGTCGGCGACACGGTGCTGGTGTTGATGAAGGACGACCCGAAGTTTCCGACGAAAGAAGTCGGCGAAGTCGTCGAACGCGACGGCGTCCGCGTCGTCGTTCGGCTGCGCAGCGGCGACGCGGTGGAAACGACGATCGACCGGCTGACGCTCGTCCGCGAGACGGCGCCGGAGCAAATGTGGGACCGTCTGGCGTCGGCGATCGCGTCGGTCGAAGCGACGCCGGAGAAACGGCGGGAGTGGACGGAAAAATTCCGGTACCTGCTCGACGACTGGAAACTCGTCCCCGGCGGCCGGATCGCGGCCGGGGCGGGTGCCAGCGACGAGCTGACGCTGTTCAACTGTTACGTGTTGCCGTCTCCGCACGACAGCCGCGGCGGCATCATGCACACGCTAGCGCAAATGACGGAAATTATGGCGCGCGGCGGCGGCGTCGGCATCAACCTGTCCACGCTCCGGCCGCGGCGGGCGATCGTGGCCGGCGTCAGCGGCACGTCGAGCGGTGCGGTGTCGTGGGGCGGACTGTTCAGCTACGCGACCGGACTGATCGAACAGGGCGGCAGTCGGCGCGGCGCGCTGATGCTCATGCTGAACGACTGGCATCCCGACCTGCCCGACTTTATCACGGTCAAAACCCAGATGGGGCAGGTGACGAACGCCAACCTGTCGGTCTGCGTCAGCAACGCGTTTATGAAGGCGGTCAAGGAAGATACCGACTGGGAGCTTGTCTTTCCCGAAACGCGCGATCCCGACTACGACCGGCTGTGGGACGGCGATCTGGAAAAGTGGAAGCGGCTCGGCAAGCCGGTGAAAGTGTACCGCACGGTCAAAGCGCGCGAGCTGTGGCACCTCATCATCGAATCCGCCTGGAAATCAGCCGAGCCGGGCGTCGTGTTCATGGAATATTACAATCAGATGTCGAATAGTTGGTATTTTAATCCAATTATATGTACTAACCCCTGTGGAGAGCAAGGGCTTCCAGCTTGGGGTGTCTGCAACCTGTCGGCGATCAACCTGGCGAAGTTTTACGACGCCGAGCGCAACGACGTCGCCTGGGACGAACTGGCGCGCGTCGTTCGTTATGCGGTGCGTTTTCTCGACAACGTCATCGACAAGACGCCGTATCATTTTCCGGAAAACGAGGCGAACCAGAAAAGCGAACGGCGCGTCGGCCTCGGCACGATGGGGCTGGCGGAACTGCTCATCCGCCTCGGCATCCGGTACGGCGGTCCGGAGTCGCTGCAATTTCTGGACAAGCTGTACGGATTCATCGCGAGGGAAGCATATCTGGCGTCCGCCGACTTGGCGGAGGAAAAGGGGCCGTTTCCGCGGTTCGACGCCAAGAAGTTTCTGCAAAGCGGCTTCATGCGCAACATGGTCGCCGTTTATCCCGAAGTCGGCGAGGCCGTCCGCCGCAAAGGCATCCGCAACGTCACGCTGCTCACCCAGGCGCCGACGGGAAGCACGGGCACGATGGTCGGCACGTCGACCGGCATCGAGCCGTATTTCGCTTTTGAATATTATCGCCAGAGCCGCCTCGGGTTCGACCGGCAGGTCGTGCCGATTGCGCAGGAATGGATGGACCGGCATCCCGGCGAGCCGCTGCCCGATTATTTCGTGACGGCGATGGATCTGACGGCCGAAGACCATATCCGCGTCCAGGCGGCCATCCAGCGTTGGGTCGACAGCTCGATCTCGAAAACGGCCAATTGTCCCGCGGATTTCACGATTGAAGAGACGAAAAAACTCTACGAACTGGCGTTCGAACTCGGCTGCAAGGGCGTGACGATTTACCGCGACGGCAGCCGCGATCAGCAGGTGCTGCATACGGCGGACAAGGCGAAAAGCGTCGGCGATAACACCGACACGAAGGCTGACGCGGCGGACGTCGGCGCAGGCGAAACCGGTGCCGCGTCCCGAGGCGCGGGCGCCATCGCTTCGGGCCAGACCGCCGGTCCGGCGGACGGCAGCGCGGCCGCGACCGACGTGCTTGACCGGCAGTACCGGCGGCGTCCGCAAGTGTTGCGCGGCGCGACCTACAAGCTGAACACGCCGCTCGGCGCGGCCTACATCACGATCAACAACGACGAGACGGGCTCGCCGATCGAGATTTTCCTGAACGTCGGCAAGGCGGGGTCGGACGTGTTCGCGATGTCCGAGGCGCTCGGCCGCGTCTGCTCGCTGTTTTTGCGATACGGCGACCACGGCAACAAGGCGCGACTTCTGATCAAACATCTGAAAGGCATCGGCGGCTCCGGCGCGGTCGGATTCGGTCCGGGGCGCGTCGAATCCATTGCGGATGCGGTCGCCAAGGCGCTGGAGATGCACTTGGAAGGCGGTGCGTGCGATTCCGGCGGCAACTTTGCAGCCGGCAGGACCGAGTCCGCCGGGGGCACCGGGTGCGACGGCGGTATGAAACCGGCCGAACGGCCGACGACTGCCGCGACGCCTGACACCGCGCCGGATTTGTGCCCGTCGTGCGGATCGGCGACGCTCGTCAGCGCGGAAGGGTGCAAGACTTGCGTCTCGTGTGGATACAGCCGGTGTGTATAGGGGGAGCGCGGTCTGCGGATCGGTCCGGTCAGCGCCCGGCCCCGTGCCTCTCAAAAATGATAAATGATATTTGTGTACGAATTGCTTGAAAGGTGTCTAGCATTTAATCGAGTAATCCTCGGCGTTTTGCCCATTCCGCCGCTTCGCGGCCGGAGGAGCAGCCGGTTTTTCGTAAGATACGATGAACGGCGTTACGGACAGTTTGTTCTGTATAATGCAGTTCTCGAGCAATATGGGAATAGGAAAGGACGTCATAAACGAGCTGAAGAATCTTTCGCTCGTGGCCTGTGATGAGACGATTGATTTTATCTTTTTTCCATGAATAACCGATTTGGAGAAGCAATTTCGCAATTCTCGCTCCAAAAATGAAACGTTGACCCGCTAATACATTCCGAATGGCTTCAATAATAACGGTGGGGTTCTCGTCGGCATCCGGTTCGAACAGTGCATCGGGATCAAAACACAATACGTCTTCGATCCAGGTTTCAGAACATGTAGAAGTAATGATAATGGTTTTAACACATGATCGACGAAGACGTGAAATCAATTCGAAATCCGTTTCCTCTGAGTCGCTGTCAGTTTGTGGGCGGATAACGGCAGTGTCGAATGTTCCCAGTTCGCTTTCTTTCAACGCTTCTCGGGTGCTTGTCAAGATATGCGCGTAAAAGGTGCCGAATTCTGATTCCAATAAGGAATGCAAAACCGGTCGGCATGCCGGATGATTGTCCACGAAGAGGAAAGAAAAAGAGCCATTCACGATGATGACACCCTTGAAACACATTGAAATTAGATGGATATGAGAAAGAATACAGGAAAATCGATTGGATGTCAATAGGGATGAGGAAGGTAATATGCAAAGATAGTACTTGTGAACAAGAAAAAATCGGGTATATTGAATGGTGAAAGGTGCGGCTGTATGTTGGGGATTAAGGGGGAATTTATATGAAATCGACTCGTAAAGTTATTTTGTTGAGTTTGACCGGGTTATTTGGAGTTTGTATTTTCGCGTCTGTGACGTGGTCTTTCGTTCCTGTATCAGCATATTCAGAAAAGATCGACGTATTTAAAAAGTTAAATTTAAAGCTTGTGAAAACAGATTCAATGCCCGACAAAATTAAGGTGCGCGTCAGGGATGCTGTATTAACAACCCGCCAATTTGAACGATACAAAGCGTTCCGACAGAGTGAAGCGGAGCTGAAAAGCGAAACACCGCCGACGGATGAGATGTTGCTGGAGGAGTGGATTACAGAAGAGCTGCTTTATCAGCAGGCAATGAAAGAAAACGTCGGTGTTTCTCTTGACGAGGCAATGAAAGAAGTTCAGAAAGCGAAAGCGTTTCTCGAAAGTTTGCCCCCTGATTCTGATATACGACGATTTCATCGGCAAGTATTAGAAGCCATGGGTGTAAGTGAGGAGCAATATTGGAACGAGATCATGCCGTCCGAATATCGAAAAATGATGAGTATCAGCCGTCTTTATGATGAATTGGTCAAGCGCGGACAGCTGCGGCCGCCTTCTGGTGATTCGAATGAATGGGCTGAACAGATCCGCAGGTACAGGCATCAACGCTATCAAGAATCAATAGGAAAGGAAGTTTTTATCTATTAAAGAAAAAAGAATCATAGAATGATTAGCCGGGCGGCCCCGTTCGACCGTCCGGCTTCTTTCTTTTGACGGGCGGACAAAAAATCGAGACAATAGAAGTAGTTTCTTCAGATGGATTGTAACGGAGAAGGGTGAGACCGAGACCATGCGCATTCAGTTCGCTCAACACGTTCCGTTTGAAAATCCCGGCGCGTTCGTTCGATGGGCCGAAGAGAGGGGGCATGCGTCCGGCATCACTCGATTTTTTGCCGGCGAGCGGTTGCCGCCCCCGGAAGCGTGGGACTGGCTTGTCGTCATGGGTGGGCCGATGAGCGTGCACGACGAAAAAGATTTTCCCTGGCTGGTCGGAGAAAAGCGGGCGATCGAACAGGCGATCCGAGCCGGGAAAACGGTGATCGGCGTCTGTCTCGGCGCCCAGCTAATCGCCGATGTGTTGGGTGCACACGTGTACCTGAACGACTGGAGGGAAATCGGCTGGTTTCCGATTCGGTGGACGCCAGAAAGCCGCGCGCTGCCGCTGTTTCGTGCGTTTCCCGACGAGATGGCGGTATACCATTGGCACGGCGAGACGTTCGAGCTTCCGGACGGGGCGACTCGATTGGCATCGAGCGCGGCGTGCCTGAATCAGGCGTTCATGTACGGCGATACGGTGGTAGGCTTTCAGTTTCATCTGGAGATGCAGGAAGAAAACATTCGTCTGATCATGGAACATTGCGCGCATGAGATGACGCCGGGGCCGTTCGTTCAAACGAAAGAACAAATGCTGGATGGCGCTCGGCGATATGTGGGGGAGATCGTCGCTGCGCTATATGATTTTCTTGACCGTTTCGAACGGCGGTCCACGCAGTAGAGCGATAATGACGAAAACGGAGGGAAGCCGCCCGAGGGCGGTCTCCCTCCGTTTTTTTGTTCCGGTTCAAAGCGGGTTCAGGACCGGTCAGGGTTCGACGCCCCAGATGAGCTGACCGTTCCGATACAGCGTCACCCGGTTCCAATCCGCAAAACTCGTCTTCGTCGGATCATACGAGTAGTCGTTCGCCTCGTTGTAGTTCGTCCAGTCGTTCTTGTTGATCCGCGCCTGAATGTCTCCGCTGTTCGCCCCAGGCGCCAGGCTCCCCGCGCCTGACGTGAACGTGATCTCAATATAGTAGTCCGCCCCCGTCCGGCCCGTCGAAAGCTTCACGAAGCTGCCCCGCACGTTTGAGCAGCCCACCTGCGCCCAGTCGCAGTTGAACACCTGCGGCTTGTCTCCGTCTACCGTGTACCAGTACCGAATCGTTAGCTCCGACAGCGGCACGCTCGTCGTCCCGCGGTTCACAATCCGAAAATGCGGCTTCAGCTGGTTGTCCGTCGCGTTCGTGTCCGCCGCGCGATACTGCACGACCAGGCTGCCGCCGGCCGACGGCGCCGGTGTGGGCGCCGCGCTCGGCGTAGGCGTAGGGGTCGGCGTCGGTGTCGGTGTCGGCGTCGACGATCCGCCCGGCTCCGTGCCCCATACCAGCACGCCGTTGCGATACAGCGTAATCCGCGTCGACGGCCCCCACGTCGTCTGCGCCCCGTTGTACGACCAGTCGTCCGTTTCGTTGTAGTTCATCCAGTTCGTGAAGTGAATCCGGTTCTGTATCTCGCCCGTGTTGCCTCCCGCCGGAATGCTTCCGCCCGTGAAGCTCAGCTCGATGTAGCTGTCCGCCCCGCTGACCGGCTGCGACAGCGACACGAACTGCGCCCGGATGTTCGAGCAGCCGATCTGCGCCCAGTCGCAGAAGTACTGTTCGGCCTGCGTCGAGTTCTTCGTGTACCAGTAGCGCACCTTCAGCTCGGTCAGAGGCACGGCTTGGGAGCCGGTGTTGACGATGCGCAGCTGCGGTTTCATCTGGTTGTCGGTGGCGCTAGAGTCGCCCACGCGATACTCGACGCGCAGGGTGCCGTTCGCGCTAGGCGTCGGTGTCGGCGTCACCGTTGGTGTCACGGTCGGTGTGGGCGTCGGCGTTGGTGTCGGCGAGGATCCGGCTCCTGCCAAATACGTCCGCAACCATTGCAACGCAGGTCGTTCCACGCCCGAAGCCGTAATCAAATGCGTGCCGGATCTCCAGGTTTGACCTTCAATATAGCCCCACAGCGTAATCCCTTGGACAGAAGGATGTTCCCATAGAATTGGGAACTTTTCTTGATATCTAGCCAATTGCGTGGCGTCATCACCCGAAATATCCAGTTCTGACACATAAATAGGCAAACCTGTTTCAGCAAGCATACCGAGCGTGGTTCGCAGCGTACTGACTGAAACCGTGTCAAGATTGAAATAATGACCTTGAATGCCGATGCCGTCGATCAAGCCGCGGCTTTTTAACAGATTGATGATTTGGACATATTGGCTCGCCGCATTCGGGTCGTTCTCGAC
The DNA here is from genome assembly GCA_002507565.1 of Candidatus Reconcilbacillus cellulovorans. Lineage (GTDB taxonomy): Bacteria > Bacillota > Bacilli > Paenibacillales > Reconciliibacillaceae > Reconciliibacillus > Reconciliibacillus cellulovorans. The sequence continues at coordinate 63,688 of MOXJ01000020.1, read as the reverse complement.
GCCGTACTCGTTAATCAGCAATTTGGAATTGGGGAATGCGCGGCGCGCCTGTTCGAACGACCAGATGACCCAGTCCCAACCTGTCGAGCCGTCTCCGCCGATGGCATTGCGGTAGGAAGGTTTGGCGTGCAGCGGTTCGTTGACGACGTCGACGAAGTCTGCGTCGGGATAACGCTGACCGGCCGCTTGGATCCATTCGATCACTTCGGCCTGTTGTTCTGCAGCCGAAAGCCCGCTGATCCAGCCGGGCTCCTGACTCCCCCAGACCAGTGTGTGGAATTTGAACGGAAAACCGTTACTGCGAGCGTAGTTGTAAATCATATCGGCCGTCGACCAGTTCATGTTGTCGCGGCTGGATTCGACCGAACCCCACTTGGTAGCGTTTTCAGGGGTAACCTGATTCCAGTAAACAGCAAAATCAGAAGGGATGCTATTGTTGATGACATTCCCCAAGAATTTTGTCTTGGCTAGCCCTGCATCGGCTTCTTTCGGGGGGACGACCGATACCGTAAAAACGAGCAAAGCCGCAACCATGCCCCATTGGAGCCAGTTTCGCATTATCATTTTCCTCCTCTCTGCAATTTGATGCATGTGTGATCCCGTCTCAAACAGACCTACTGCCGACCTTTTCGAAAAAAAACGATGAATCCGTCCTTTTGTAATCATCTCCTTTCTGTTCATACAAGATTTACAGTAACTTATTGCCTATTCTATCGTTTCTCTCGATCCTTCGAGTACGGGATAAACTTTAGATGTCACCCCGAAAAAGTTTAGAAGGAAAGCCCTTCTTTCGATACTTCCGAAAGAAGGGCTTTGGAGAAACGACCTGGCCGAGTTGTGCTTGCCGTTATTATGGTTCAACGCCCCAGACGAGCTGACCATTCCGATACAGCGTCACCCGGTTCCAATCCGCAAAACTCGTCTTCGTCGGGTCATACGAGTAGTCGTTCGCCTCGTTGTAGTTCGTCCAGTCGTTCTTGTTGATCCGCACCTGAATGTCTCCGCTGCTCGCCCCAGGCGCCAGACTGCCCGCGCCCGACGTAAACGTGATCTCGATGTAGTAGTCCGCCCCCGTCCGGCCCGTCGAAAGCTTCACGAAGCTGCCCCGCAAGTTCGAACAACCCACCTGCGCCCAGTCGCAGTTGAACACCTGCGGCTTGTCCCCGTCCACCGTGTACCAGTACCGGATCGAAAGCTCCGACAGCGGCACGCTCGTCGTCCCGCGGTTCACAATCCGAAAATGCGGCTTCAGCTGGTTGTCGCCCGCGTTCGTGTCCGCCGCGCGATACTGCACGACTAGGCTGCCGCCGGCCGACGGCGTCGGTGTGGGCGCCGCACTCGGCGTAGGCGTAGGTGTCGGCGTCGATGTCGGTGTAGGTGTCGGTGTCACCGTCGGCGTCGGCGGCGACGATCCGCCGCCCGGCTCCGTGCCCCACACCAGCACGCCGTTGCGATAAAGCGTAATCCGCGTCGACGGCCCCCACGTCATCTGCGCCCCGTTGTACGACCAGTCGTCCGTTTCGTTGTAGTTCATCCAGTTCGTGAAGTGAATCCGGTTCTGAATCTCGCCCGTGTTGCCTCCCGCCGGAATGCTTCCGCCCGTAAAGCTCAGCTCGATGTAGCTGTCCGCCCCGCTGACCGGCTGCGACAGCGACACGAACTGCGCCCGGATGTTCGAGCAGCCGATCTGCGCCCAGTCGCAGAAGTATTGTTCGGCCTGCGTCGAGTTCTTCGTGTACCAGTAGCGCATCTTCAGCTCGGTCAGCGGCACGGCTTGCGAGCCGGTGTTGACGATGCGCAGCTGCGGTTTCATCTGGTTGTCGGTGGCGCTGGAATCGCCCACGCGATACTCGACACGCAGGGTGCCGCTCGCGCTAGGCGTCGGTGTCGGTGTCGGCGTCGACGTCGGTGTCGACGTCGGCGTCGATGTCGGCGTCGGTGTCGGCGTCGGTGTCGGCGTCAGTGTCGGCGTCGGTGTCGGCGTCGGTGTCGGCGTCGGTGTCGGCGTCAGTGTCGGCGTCGGTGTCGGCGTCGGTGTCGGCGTCGGTGTCGGCGTCGTGCCCGACGGCGGCGGCGTAATCATCGTTCCTCCTTCCCGCGGGTCACCAAATTCATAAGCAATCGGCCCCGATCCGAAATACGCATCCGAACAGTTGTAAAATGCCTCCGGACTGTCGGATCTCTGCCATATCATATAAATGATGTGTCGCCCTTGCTTGTTCGGCAGCTGCACCTGCCAGCTGTACTCGGCCCCGTCCGGTCCGCTCGAGTTGATCGGCGGATTAGTCACCTGGCTGAAGGGCGTCGGTTCCAGATCCGACCATTTCAGCGGTTGTGTCGGATCCCATCCGTCCCGGGTTACATACAAATACCACGTGCCGGGATGCGGCGCCCATGCGTTGACTCGCACCGTAATCGTTGCGCCCGGCTGCAGACGAGTCGTCCACCAGTCTGTACGCGCCTGGTTCATACCATCAAAACTGGCCGTTGGTCCGCACAGTTTGCCGTCAGGAATGATTTCCCTATGGCGTCCTCCGGCATTACTGATCAGATTTCCGAACCAGTTCCAGAACTGATAGTTGCCCGAGATCGCCAAGGCATCAAGACACGCCGGATTGATCATGTTCAAGTCTCCGCCATTGCCGTGAACCTTGCCGTCAACATAACAGGCATACGTTCGCGTGGCTGGAAACACCATACCTCCGTGCGCCTCGGCCGGTTCAGGCTTCGGAACGTACGCCAACACTGCGGCGATGAGAACCATCGCCAACATGCCGCTGAGGCGGGCGATAAGGCGTCGATTCATAAAAAATCCTCTCCCTTCCTTCAAGGTTTTTTCGAGCGGAGATGTTGTTTTTATAGGAACCTGGCGAACGGACTTACCGTCCGCCAGGTCCATACCGTCGGTTGGCAATCAAGGCTCGACGCCCCAGATGAGCTGACCGTTGCGATACAGCGTCACCCGGTTCCAATCCGCAAAACTCGTCTTCGTCGGATCATACGAGTAGTCGTTCGCCTCATTGTAGTTCGTCCAGTCGTTCTTGTTGATCCGCACCTGAATGTCCCCGCTGCTTCCCCCAGCCGCCAAGCTGCCCGCGCCCGACGTGAACGTGATCTCAATGTAGTAGTCCGCCCCCGTCCGGCCCGTCGAAAGCTTCACGAAACTGCCCCGCAAGTTCGAACAACCCACCTGCGCCCAGTCGCAGTTGAACACCTGCGGCTTGTCTCCGTCCACCGTGTACCAGTACCGGATCGAAAGCTCCGACAGCGGCACGCTCGTCGTCCCGCGGTTCACAATCCGAAAATGCGGCTTCAGCTGGTTGTCGCCCGCGTTCGTGTCCGCCGCGCGATACTGCACGACCAGGCTGCCGCCGGCCGTCGGCGTCGGTGTGGGCGCCGCACTCGGCGTAGGCGTAGGTGTCGGCGTCGGTGTCGGCGTCAATACACCGCTGCGAATCTGAGCGCGAACAAAACGCCCCGACTGAGACAATTGTGCGTCCGTCCAACCACCTGTTGCGCTTGCGCCAGGCAACAATGCTGCGGATGACTCGGCCTTGTCGCTCAACGACCAGTTCACCCAACTGATCTGCCGAGCATTAAGGAAATCCAACCATTGTTGCGACTCCGTGAGATAGGGGCCTCCATCGCCTGTCGAAGTGCTTGTCCCCCATTCACTCACGAAAATCGCGATGCCTTTATTCCTCGCATAGTCGATCCGGTCTCTCAACCATTGACCATGCGTACCGGCATAGAAATGCAGAGCGTACGCCAGGTTGCTGTAAGGTAGCGGGCTATCTGCTGCAAGATGGACATCCTGACTCCACGTTGTTGTTCCGACAATAATGAGATTATCAGGGTCATTAGCACGGATGACCGGGATCACCTCCGAAGCGTACGGCTTAACCTGTCCTTCCCATGTCACACCATTCGGTTCGTTGGCGATCTCATAAATCACGTTCGGATAACTGCCGTACAATCGCGACATTTCATCGAAAAACGCTTTCGCTTGCTCCTTGTACGTGTTCGGATCGCCATCAGACAAAATGTGCCAGTCGATGATCACATAAATACCGAGTTCAATTGCGGCTTGTACAGCTTCCTTCACTTTTTCTTTTAAAGACGGATTCGTGATATATCCTTGTTCGGCAGTATACAGAGCTGCTCGGAAAACTGTTATTCCCCAATCATCTCGGAGCCATCGGAGGCTGTCTCGATTGACGAAATGCCCATACCATTGTAACCCATGAGAACTAATGCCTCTTAGTTGGATGGGTTGTCCATTTTGGTCGACCAATTGATTCCCCACGACTCTCAATTGCCCGTGCCTGGCCACAAAACTTGTCGACGATGTCGGCGTCGGCGTCACCGTCGGCGTCGGTGTCGGCGTCGGTGTCGGTGTCGGCGTCACCGTCGCACTCGGCGTCGGTGTCGGCGTCGGTGTCGGTGTCGGCGTCACCGTCGCACTCGGCGTCGGTGTCGGCGTCGGTGTCGGTGTCGGCGTCACCGTCGTACTCGGCGTCGGTGTCCCACCGCCGCTCGTCGGAATCGCCGGATACGCATTCTGCACCAACATCACAAACTGATCATGGAACCATTGCCCCGCCAACGGCGCGTTCGGCAACGCCCCCGTCAACACCCCGTATTGCGTCGTATACGTCGGATCGCACATCCGGTCAAACCGCTTGCCTTCGTCGTTCGGTATCTCCGAACTCGCTCCGTCCGACTCCCCGGGCGGCTTCACCCATACGAATGCCTCGATCCCTTGCGACGCATACGCCGCCGGCGCCACCTGCGGCGGCATTCCCATCCCCGCTCCGCTGACGTTACACCACAGCCCGCGATGCGCCCGACGGTCCACACGCCCCGAATTCACATACGCGTCCACCGTCGTCCCGCTCGCTCCCGTCGGCCGGTTCGGCCCGCCCCAGCCGTTGCGGCTCGTGTCGATCAACATCCCGATGCTCGTCGGCCACCCTGCACTGATAAACGCCGACCGCAACGCTGCCGCATAATCTACTTCATCAAAATACGGGTTCCACTCATAAAACTTCGCTGACTTAAGCGGCTGACCTCCCACCGTCAGGTTTGGATCCGTCAAATACGGCTCCTCGAGCGGCGTATAGTTCGCCACGTTCGTCACAAACCCGTCCACGCTCGAAAGCCCTTTCGTCGTCCCTCGCACCACGTTCGTATACAGCTGCACCGCGCCGGTCCGGTTGTTGTCCCAGCCCAGCCATCCCGAATGCGCGATGTCCAGGTAAATATACACGTTCGGAATTTCGCTCAACTTGTTGATCGCATATCGTACTGCCTCTACATAAATTCCGCTTGAATTCGCCTGCGCGCATTCCGGATCGCTCAGGTTCGTCACCAGGTTCGGCAAGCCGTCCGGTTCAATCACCGTCACGATCCGAATTCCCGCATACTTCGGATCTGCAAAAATTGCCGCAATTCGGTCAATATACTCCGTCTTGTACCTCTGCAGCCCTTCCTGCGTCAGCGGCAGCTCCCCGTTCGACGCCAGCGCCGCGCAGTCCCGACCCGGCATATTGTAAATCACAAACATCGCCGTAATCGGCGTATTCCCTTGCTTCTGCGCCAACGCCGTATCCAAATGCTGCACCAAGCTCCGTCTTCCCGGCCCTCCGTCAATCGCCGCGATCCGATCCAACCACACCGCCGTCGGATACGTCTTGACCGTACGCATCTTCGCCGCCAGCGTTGGATCGCTCACCCTCGCGATCGACGAATCGACCAGCGCCGCATAGTCCGGATTGACGTAAGCCGTCGCTCCTACAAACGGATTGTCCACATGCGGCTCCGCCGCCGCTTTCGGCAGCGATCCCCATGGCAGCAGCAAACCCGCTACCAATGCCAAAATCAACGCGATCAATCCGCTGCGCTGTTTCCACGCCATCGTCATGCCTGTGTCACTCCCCTCTTTCGTTTGGTTCCTCATGGATTCTTTTTTACCAAAACCAACCCACAAAACCTTCATATTCTTTCTTTTTCGGATCTTCCGTCCATCACCTCCTTCACAAAGCCTTCTGTGGCAGTCGACCGGTCCTCGAGCGAGGCGGAATCATCACCGCTTATCGACTCCGCCACGCCGCTCTTAGGTATACCCTTACGGCTCGACGCCCCAGACGAGCTGACCATTCCGATACAGCGTCACCCGGTTCCAATCCGCAAAACTCGTCTTCGTCGGATCATACGAGTAGTCGTTCGCCTCGTTGTAGTTCGTCCAGTCGTTCTTGTTGATCCGCGCCTGAATGTCTCCGCTGTTCGCCCCAGGCGCCAGGCTGCCCGCGCCCGATGTGAACGTGATCTCAAGGTAGTAGTCCGCCCCCGTCCGGCCCGTCGTCAACTTCACCAGACTGCCGCGCAGGTTCGAACATCCGACCCACGCCCAGTCACAGTTGAACACCTGCGGCTTGTCGCCGTCCACCGTGTACCAGTACCGAATCGTAAGCTCCGACAACGGTACGCTCGTCGTCCCGCGGTTCACAATCCGAAAATGCGGCTTCAGCTGGTTGTCGCCCGCGTTCGTGTCCGCCGCGCGGTACTGCACGACCAGGTTGCCGCCGGCCGACGGCGTCGGCGTGGGTGTGGGTGTCGGTGTCGCCGTCGGTGTCGGTGTCGGCGTCGGCGTCGGTGTCGGCGTTGACGTCGGCGTCGGCGTTGACGTCGGCGTTGGTGTCGGTGTCGGCGATCCGCCGCCCGGCTCGGTGCCCCACACCAGCACGCCGTTACGATACAGCGTAATCCGCGTCGACGGCCCCCACGTCGTCTGCGTCCCGTTGTACGACCAGTCGTCCGTTTCGTTGTAGTTCATCCAGTTCGTGAAGTGAATCCGGTTCTGGATCTCGCCCGTGTTGCCTCCCGCCGGAACGCTGCCCCCCGTGAAGCTCAGCTCGATGTAGCTGTCCGCTCCGCTGACTGGCTGCGCCAGCGACACGAACTGCGCCCGGATGTTCGAGCAGCCGATTTGCGCCCAGTCGCAGAAGTACTGTTCGGCCTGCGTCGAGTTCTTCGTGTACCAGTAGCGCACTTTCAGTTCGGTCAGCGGCACGGCTTGCGAGCCGGTGTTGACGATGCGCAGCTGCGGTTTCATCTGGTTGTCGGTGGCGCTGGAATCGCCCACGCGATACTCGACGCGCAGGGTGCCGCTCGCGCTAGGCGTCGGCGTCGACGTCGGCGTCGGTGTCGGCGTCGATGTCGGCGTTGGCGTCGGTGTCGGCGTCGGTATCACCGTTGGTGTCGGCGTTGGTGTTGCCGTCGACGTCGGTGTCGGCGTGGGTGACGGAACAGTTCCGACTACCGCCCAATATGCCGGTTTCGCCTTTAATTGCTCATCGAACAACAGCGGCCAGTCATTTCGGACGACTGGGAACTTCCGCAACCACGTATTTGCATCATCTTTGCCCCAGAACGTAACGTTTTGAATCAAACTGCTCCTTCTCAAGAACATTTCGAACAGTTGTCTGTAACGGGTTGCCTGCTGCTGAGCCAAATCGGAAGGCAATGTGTCGTACTTCTGTGATGAATTGTTGTAAATGCTCATATCCAACTCAGTGATTTCCTGAACAACTCCCAGGTTCGAGAACTTGACGAGCGAATTTTCGATTTCACTGATCGACGGCCAGGAAATATTAATATGGGTCTGGTGTCCGACTCCGTGAACAGGAATACCCTTATTTTTCAGTCGTTGTACCAAATTGTACAATGCTTGGCTTTTACCGGATTCATGCGTGTTATAATCATTGATGAAGAGAAGCGCATTCGGATCAGCTTCATGCGCAAATTGGAACGCCTTTTCGATATACTCCTCGCCGGCAATCTGATACCACAAGCTTCTACGCAATCCATCAGGCTGTCCGGGATCGATAACTTCATTGACGACATCCCACGCATAGATGATTCCTTTGTAGCGGCTGACGACGGGTTTAATGTGTCTTTCCATTCGTTGATATAGAACTTCTTTGGAAACTAAATTTCCGTTTGAATCATAAAACACCCAATTCGGCGTCTGATTATGCCAAATCAATGTATGACCTCTGATCTTCATTCCGTTCTGAACCGCAAAAGCAACCGCTTTATCCGATTCCGTAAAGTTAAAGACTCCTTCTTGTGGTTCTGTGCTGTCCCACTTCAGCACGTTTCCAGGCGTCACACTATTGAAATGTTTTAAAATCAATTTTCTGTCCTGTTCATCGAGAAGTTCAAAATTTTCAAACGCCGTTCCTATCGGAAAACGCCCTGCGAAAACATCTTTCAGGGACGGAATATTCTCTTCTACCGTCTTCGGAAGATCAGGAAGTTGTTCAATTCGGACGTCATCAATATAGAAAGATTGAGTAGCATGATCGGGAGCTTCAAAGTATACCTGCAGGTTTACAGCAGGTTCGTACAACTTGTATTGGGCTTTCAATTGAACCCAATTTCCAGCTGAAGCCGTGTCGAAATAAATTTGCTCATAGTAGACCGTGTCCTGCATGGTTCTTTGCATCGTCATATAAATGCGTGTGTTGGACGAACCGGAAGGCAATTTAACCCATGCTGAAAATTGATAAGTCTTTCCAACCTGAATATAGGAAGTGATGTCCAATGTCGGACCATGCCACGTTTTCGTTCTTCCGCTCACGGACAAACCATAAGCTCCGCTGTACGCTGCCGCGGAAGTGACAGTAAGCGTTTCGACTCCCCCGCGACCGACCCACCCTTGCGTCGTCCCGTCCTCAAAATCGCTCTGCAAAATCAGGACGTTTTCCGCTGAAGCGACATGCAGGTATGGAATCGGAAGGAGCAATCCAATTGCCAAAACCAGCAACATTTTTTTGATCCACTCTCCGGCACGGCCCGTTCCCATGCTCGGCTCCTCCCTCGTTTTGCTCGTGACATACTTTCAGGAACGGGGGCGTTCCCCGTCTTCAGTTGAACGCCCCCGAACCTTCTCGGCATGGACTGTTGTGCGTTACGGTTCGACGCCCCAGACGAGCTGACCGTTACGATACAGCGTCACTCGGTTCCAATCCGCAAAACTCGTCTTCGTCGGATCACACGAGTAGTCGTTCGCCTCGTTGTAGTTCGTCCAGTCGTTCTTGTTGATCCGCACCTGAATGTCCCCACTGCTTCCCCCAGCCGCCAAGCTGCCCGCGCCCGACGTGAACGTGATCTCGATGTAGTAGTCCGCCCCCGTCCGGCCCGTCGTCAGCTTCACAAAGCTGCCACGCACATTCGAGCAACCTACCTGCGCCCAGTCGCAGTTGAACACCTGCGGCTTGTCTCCGTCCACCGTGTACCAGTACCGGATCGTCAGCTCCGACAACGGCACGCTCGTCGTCCCGCGGTTCACAATCCTAAAGTGCGGCTTCAGCTGGTTGTCCGTCGCGTTCGTGTCCGCCGCGCGGTACTGCACGACCAGGTTGCCGCCGGCCGACGGTGTCGGCGTCGGTGTCGCGCTCGGCGTCGGTGTCGGCGAAGCGCCCAAACCGCCGATCAACCGGGCAAATTCCGCATACGCCGTCGCCACATCGACCTGCGCCCAGAAACGGTGATACGTGAACGTCGGAACACCGTTTTCCCAGCGACCTGTGGACGGATTATACGAAGTTTTGTACAGATTTTCAAGATACGACCATTTCGGATCTTGCTTGATCTTCGGACGCAGTTCGGCGTAGCTGATATAAACGCCGTTTCCGCCTTTCGACGGATCGGAAGGAACCGCGCCCGGCCCAGGAATGGTATTGCCCTGTCCGTACGTGCCGCTCCAGCCGCTCGGGAAGTAAATTTCCTTCGTAAAATAGCGGAAGTAGTCGGCGCGTTGTTCGGGACGGACAATCCCAACCCCGTCGTTGAAATTCCAAAGCACGTTCAGCAACTGTTCGGCGACATTCAACGCCTGGCTTCCGAGAGCGGTGTAGTTCCCCGTCTCCGCTTTCGTGGCCGCGGCAAAGAACGTCAGCAGCTTGATATAGTTGCCGGTGACGCCGACGTCTTGGCCGGGGTCTTTCGCAATCGCATGGAAATTGGGATTGCCCGTATAATTGGCATATCCGTTCCATGTGTCCGGTTGACCCTGCCATTCCAGCGTCGACGGAATATAGAACTGACCGGGATCGGAAACCGTGGCGATCTGCGGATTGTTGCCGCCCAGGACACGGCTGCCGCTGCTCGTCAGGAAATACCCTTGAGCGTCTGTAACCGGGCGTTGATTCACGAACGTATAGTCAAGCGCCCAATCGACCCATTTGGTGACGATGTTTTTAACCATCTGGAACTGCTGCGTATTGGTATTTCCGCTGCTGGTCCAGATATAGTACAGTTCCGCGACGCGTTCGACGGACCACGCTTGGAAGCCGAACCACGAGTTCGAAGGCGGATCGCGATAAACCGGCGCTTCATCGTAAACCATGCCGTAGAACGTACTGCGACCGGAAGGATACGGCTGATAGCTGCCCCCGACGCTGTTGGTCGCCCCGCCGCCGATGGCGCCTTCGCTCGATTGCAGCCACGTATAGAATTCAAGCTGACGTTGCAACGACGTCGCCCAGTCGGTCTGTGCCGTTGCGGAACGCGGCGCCAGTCCGCCGGCAGACAGCGCATAAGCAGCGACAGGATTTTGATAACCCTGATGAGCATGGCTCGATCCGATTCTCCAAGCCCAGTTGCCGCCGGAGCCGAGACCACCGCCCCAGGCCGTGTACCAAGACAAAAGGTAATGCGCAGAGTTTTTACCGCTGCCCGGGCTCGGAGAACCGTCGTTTGCACTGCCGATTTGTTGGAAATACTTGTCGAACAGTGTATAGCGCAGATAGTCGCCCATCTTGCGCGCCTTATCCAGATAGGTCTGGTTGTTGTACCCCAGCTGCTTCGCCCAATACATCACCTGAATGGCGCGTGCGTCGGCGTCAGAGGCTGCCGTATAACGCCATTGCTGGGCAGGCGTTCCGTTATCTTTTACGAACAGCGTCACAAAACCTTCATTCGGTTTTCCGAACCGGAAATTGTCCTGCGACGGATGTGTGATCGCCTCCCAGACCGATTCCTGTTCGCCGCGCTGGAACGTGTTGACGTAGGTCGCCGTATGCGACGGGTTCAACAGGTTGCCGAAGCCGTACCAATTGTCCACGTCAAGCAGCCAGTGCATCAAATACGTCACGTTATTACCGTACGTCGCTTTGAGTTCCGCATCCAGTGGGTCCTGTCCTGCCGGCACGGAATTGTTCAGCAAAGTTGGATACCGGTCCGGATACGGATGTTCCGGCGCGTAAGTAGCTGGACTTGATGGGTTGTAAGACCCCATCGTCGGCTGTTCCGTCGAGTTCGGGATAATGAATTGCTCCATTTTTGTCCAAGCCTGTTCCAGTTTCGACCAGTCACCGGTGAAGTAACCATATAGCGTTTCCAGCCAGAGCCAATAACTGAACGCTTCCGACGTCGTCATATGCCCATAGTCGGGAGCTTCCGAAATCAACGTTTCGATGGAGTGATAAGGAATGCCTTCCGGCGAAAAGTAACCGTTCGCCGGATTTTTGATTTGGTTGTACAGCTGCAAAAACCTGTCCTTGAAAACCTGCGGGTCCGTCTGCGCGTAAGCGGTTTCGCTACGAGGAGACACAGCGAAGCCCGCGAAGGCGGAGACGACAAGCGCGAAAGCAAGAAAGATAATTCTTGCTTTCTTCCATAACAGCGTCCATGCGAGTGATTCCATGATTTTCCCTCTTCCTCCTGTTTTTTGTAGCGTTTCTATTTGCAAACCAGGGAACGAAGGTCGGCAATAGGATTGCCAATTCGATCGACACCCTCATTCCTCCGTTCCCTGGGGTTTGCTGTTCAAAAGAATAAACCACCGAATTTTGCTATGGTTCGACGCCCCAGATGAGCTGACCGTTGCGATACAGCGTCACCCGGTTCCAATCCGCAAAACTCGTCTTCGTCGGATCATACGAGTAATCGTTCGCCTCGTTGTAGTTCGTCCAGTCGTTCTTGTTGATCCGCACCTGAATGTCCCCACTGCTTCCCCCAGCCGCCAAGCTGCCCGCGCCCGATGTGAACGTGATCTCGATGTAGTAGTCCGCCCCCGTCCGGCCCGTCGAAAGCTTCACGAAACTGCCCCGCAAGTTCGAACAACCCACCTGCGCCCAGTCGCAGTTGAACACCTGCGGCTTGTCCCCGTCCACCGTGTACCAGTACCGGATCGAAAGCTCCGACAGCGGCACGCTCGTCGTCCCGCGGTTCACAATCCTAAAGTGCGGCTTCAGCTGGTTGTCGCCCGCGTTCGTGTCCGCCGCGCGATACTGCACGACCAGGCTGCCGCCGGCCGTCGGCGTCGGTGTGGGCGCCGCGCTCGGCGTAGGCGTAGGTGTCGCCGTCGGTGTCGGCGTCGACGATCCGCCGCCCGGCTCGGTGCCCCACACCAGCACGCCGTTACGATACAGCGTAATCCGCGTCGACGGACCCCACGTCGTCTGCGTCCCGTTGTACGACCAGTCGTCCGTTTCGTTGTAGTTCATCCAGTTCGTGAAGTGAATCCGGTTCTGTATCTCGCCCGTGTTGCCTCCCGCCGGAACGCTTCCGCCCGTGAAGCTCAGCTCGATGTAGCTGTCCGCTCCACTGACCGGCTGCGCCAGCGACACGAACTGCGCCCGGATGTTCGAGCAGTCGATCTGCGCCCAGTCGCAGAAGTACTGTTCGGCCTGCGTCGAGTTCTTCGTGTACCAGTAGCGCACCTTCAGTTCGGTCAGCGGCACGGCTTGCGAGCCGGTGTTGACGATGCGCAGGTACGGCTTCATCTGGTTGTCGGTGGCGCTGGTGTCACCGACGCGATACTCGACGCGCAGGGTACCGCTCGCGCTAGGCGTCGGTGTCGGTGTCGGCGTCGGCGTTGGTGTCGGCGTCGGCGTCGGTGTCGGCGTTGGTGTCGGCGTTGGTGTCGGCGTCGGTGTCGGTGTCGGCGTCGGTGTCGGCGTCGGTGTCGGCGTCGGTGTCGGCGTCGGTGTCGGTGTCAGTGTCAGCGTCGGTGTCGGTGTCGGCGTCGGTGTCGGTGTCGGCGTCGACGTGGGTGGCGGCGTCGGGCTCGACCCGCTTCCGGACGACGGCTCCACGCCGAAAATCTTCACCCCGGCGTCATAAACCGGCATATACGGCGTCTTGACCAGGCTGCTGTTGGACGTGCCGGACATCAGCTGGTACGAGAAATCGTTGTTCGGATTCCAGAACGATGTCCCGCTCGGAGCGCTCAGTCTGAACTGAACCTCTTTCTTGTAGGCGGACTGACCGCCGGGATAAATCTTCGTACCCGTAAAATCGACGAGCACATAGTAAAGACGACGGCTTTCGTCATACGGAAGCAGACCGGATACTTTCGCGCCTTCGTTGTAGTTCGTCGTCACCTTAATGTCGTTGACCGTATAACCGGCGGCGTAAACTTCAGACAAATCGACGAAATACTTGAACGAAAGCTTGTCGCCCATCCGCGCGGGCCAGCCGGACCGGTTGTTGATCAGGGCCTTGATCTCTGTGTAGTTCGGTCCGGAGCTGTTCACGCCGGCTTCGACGAAAAACTCGTCCTCGCGTACTTCCGGCTCGGGAAAATTGGCAAGCGGCCGCTGTCCGGCGCTGGCGCCGAACAGCAGATACATTTTTGCGAGATTTCCCGTAAACGCCGCGTTGTAATCCGTCGCAACCTCATTGCCGACGTAGTCGCTGATCGAATCCGTATAGGCGTCGGACTGGTTCGGACCGCCCACAAGAGCGCCATATAAAATGTGCCGATGGTAAGCGGGAACGTTCTGGCTGTCAGCCCACGACCCGTGCGCCGTCCGGTGATGCGGCCGCTGCGGCGGATTGCGCCCGAATCCGACGACATAGCTAGAATTGCGCGGGTTGTCGCCCAATGCATACAGAACCTGGCGAACGGCGAAGTTCCTGTACTTTTCCGCTTTGGCGGGATCGCGGCTTTGCAGCCAGTCGGAATAGACGAACGCCAAGAACGACGCGTTCATCGCATAGCGGAGTGAACCCCAAGAATCTAGCCAAGCAAGCCCCCCGGGCGTATACGTGATGCGCTCGCCGGTGTCGTCCGTGCCGTCCGTCCAATATTCCAGGTTGCGCTCCGTCGACTGGATAAACCGCTGGTCGCCCGTAATTCTTGCCAACAGCAGCTGAGCGCCGTAATGGACGTCGTCCCAGCTTTGCGTCCATTTGTAACCCCAATAAGGCGTCTGACCTTCGCGCCCCCATTCCGCGACTGAGGCGATTGCCTTGTCAAGATAGGCCTGCTCGCCGGTGGCGAGATAAAGCCAGACGGCACCCCACGTCAGCTCATCGGCGTAACCGCTCCACGACCGATAGAAATTTTGCGCATCAGTGATGCAATCGGAATATTTCCCCCGATAAGTATCTGCAAACGTATACAATTGTTTCGCATGAGCGATCAACGTTGAGGCATAAGTCGGGTCAGTGGGTTTAAACACCGCGGCGGCGGCGGCCATCGCGGCGGCCGTTCCGGCAGCGAGATCGGACCCCGGACAGCTCGGGTCGATTTTGTAGGCCGGACGCGGCATCTGCATCACTTCTGCCGGTCCCCACCAGGCATGATCGACGTCCCCCTTGCCGACCTGTCCCCAAAGCACGTTGGGCGCGGAATGCGCCTTGATGAAATAGTCGGTCGCCCACTTGATGTTGTTCAAAATATAATCGAGCTGCCCCGTCTGCACGAAAGCGTCGCGGTACTCGTACACCGCCCACGCCAGCATGGCGGCGGAATATGCCATCGGCAACCCGAACTTGACGTGGTCGCCGGCGTCGTACCAACCGCCCGTCAAATCGACGCCGACGTCGGCTCCGTCGTTAAGCCCGGAATCGCCGCGCCATTCGACGCGGTTATCGGGAGGCAGCTTGCCGGAACGTTGTGCGTCGTAGAAATAAATTGCCTTTTGAAGCGCTTCCGCGTAATTGTAAGAGGTAGGAGCCGCCCGAACAACAGCCGAATCCGGACTTCCAACCGGCACGAAAGCCGAATAAACGACCGCCGCGCCCGTCAACATCGACAGCGCCCGTCGTCTCAGCATCAGTTGTCGGAAATTCACCGTCTGTTCCTCCTTCAAAATTCCTCCTTGTCGTCTTCATGCATGTGCGAATCTCTTTTTCAAAGGACTTCTTGCGCCTTTCGATTCAGAACTGTCTTCCTCTCACCTCTCTTCATCGCTTATTTCCATCGAGTTGGTTTTATTATACTTCCCGTCCCGTTTTCCCGTCTAACACTTTTGTGACCTGTTTGACACTTTGGTGACTTTTTTGCCGCTTGCGCATCCGAAAACATGCAGGCTATAATGGAGCTATCAAAACTTTTTATAATCAACGTCACATCGATAATGGACATTTTTCAGGTGGTGAAAACGTGAACCTTCAGCAACTCGAAACATTCGTAGCTGTTACGAAAACGATGAGTTTTCGAAAAGCAGGAGAAATGCTCAATCTGACGCAACCGGCGGTATCCGCGCAAATTCGAAACCTGGAGCTCGAATTCGATACCGTCCTGATCGACCGCGGCCAACCGATGGCGCTGACCGAGAGCGGTAAAATTTTTCTGGAGTACGCCAAGCAGATTTTACAAATAGCTACTGAACTCAAGCAGAGGCTTGCCGACCTCCAACAAATCCCGCAAGGACATATCCGGCTCGGGACGACGACCTCGATCGCCATCCAGATTTTGCCCCGTGTTCTGGCCTACGTCCAAAATCAGTTTCCGCGCATCAAAACCACGATCCATTCCATGCCGTCATCGCAGGTGATGGCCAGCGTCGAAAAAGGCGCGATCGACATCGGGATCACATATCTTTTTGAAAAGAACCCGAACCTCGAAACGTCAGTTCTTTATTACGACACGTTCGAGCTCGTCGTCTCGCCGCAACATCCGTTGGCGTCCCGACCGCACGTGACGATCGAGGAACTGCGCGATGTCCCCTTCATCATGCTGACGCCGGATACGGCCGGCCGCAAGTTCGTCGACCGCGTCTTCAAGTCATTCGGCATTACGCCGCATATCGTCATGGAACTGTCGAGCAGCGAAGAGGTCAAACGGATGGTGGAGCTGAACCTAGGAGCCGGCATTATCTCCAAACTGTCGATCACGAACGAACTAAAACTCGGCACGCTGAAAACGATCAAAGTCAACGAACTGGAAATCAGTCATCCGGTCGGCGTCATTTATAAAGCCGGACGGTATTTGTCCAGCGCGATGCGGCAATTTTTGAGCGACCTGAAAGGCATGCCGGAAGCGCATTTTTACGGGGGAGAATAACGAACGGCCGAGACCGCGGGACAAAGCGTCCCGGCGGTCTCGGCTCGGCATCGTTATCAGTATCCCAGCGCTTTTTTCGCATCCGCCCACTTTTTGTTCAGTTTGTCGAGCTCGGCCTTGACGTCTTTCGCCTTGACGAGTTGCTGGGCGACCGCACCGGTCCAGAGCGGAATTTCCGCCTTGTTGGCGATTTCG
Organism: Candidatus Reconcilbacillus cellulovorans; assembly: GCA_002507565.1. GTDB lineage: Bacteria > Bacillota > Bacilli > Paenibacillales > Reconciliibacillaceae > Reconciliibacillus > Reconciliibacillus cellulovorans. The sequence goes on along the minus strand of MOXJ01000020.1, from coordinate 47,187 downwards.
TTGAACCGCGGATCGCCGGGCAGTTCCTCGATCAGGTTCGGCTTGAACGACTTGAATTCCGCAAGCTGCGGCACGTTCGGCTGTTTGTCCTTATAGATCGGCATAAATCCCGACTGATCCTGATAACCGGATTCCTTGACGAAAAATTCAAGGAATTTGATTGCCAGTTCTTTGTTTTTGCTGTTTTTGCTGACGCCGATGTAATAGTCGCCGCCGAGCGGGGCGTTGTAAGGCCCGCCGCTGTTGTCGTACGGGAACGGGAAAAACCCGACGTCTTCCGGTTTGGCTCCCGCTCCGATGACTTGAGGAATGACCCAGTTTCCGAGAAAATACATGGCGGCTTTCCCCGAAGCGACCTCACCTTTGGACATTTCCCAATTGTTCGTCGACAGGTCGGGTTCGACCCAGCCTTTTTCGACGAACGTACGGGCGATGTTGATCATCTTTTCGTACGCGTCTGTCAACGTAAACGGCGTGTCGCTCTGCACCATTCTGTCGTGCAGTTTGGGATCGCCCGCCACCCACCAGCCGGCTCCCTCGAACCAGTTGCCCATCGGCCATTGCGCGCCGTAGTTCATGTAGAGCGGAATGATGCCGGCGTCCTTCAGTTTCTGTGCAGCCTGATAGAGTTCGTCGAGCGTCGTCGGCACTTTCGTGATGCCCGCTTTCTGGAACGCTTTCTTGTTGTAGACGATCCCCATCGTGTTGACGCCGGTCGTGATGGCGTAGCGTTTCCCTTCCCACGCGCGCTGGTCGGGAAAATATGCGTTTTCGAACAGCGAATCCGGCAACGGTTCGAAATACGTCGGCAAATCCTTGTTCGCGATGCCGGGATCGAGCATCAGCACGTCGCCGGCCTCGCCCGTCGTCAGGCGGACCTTAATGTCGTTCGCGTAGTTGGTCAAAGCCTCCAGCTCGATTTCCGCCTTCGGATATTTTTCCTTGAACTTCGCGATGTACTTGTCGAACGTGCCGTCGTTGACGTAGTCGGTGCGGTGCGACAAAAACTTGATTTTCCCCGACAGCTCCGACTTTCCGCCCGCCGCCGAATCCGACGAGTTCGAAACGGAAGGGGATGAAGTCGCTCCGCTGTCCTCCTTCTTGCCACCGCAACCGGACAACAAACCGACGACCAGCAGACATGCGGACAACCATACGACAGACTTTCGCATTCCGAATACCCCCATCTCCCTAAGTTGCGTGCCTTCTTCCGCAAGTTTGCGGAAACGATCGATTGGCATCGCTTTCACGTTTTCTATTATAGAATAATAAATGCTCGATTTAAATGCTCCGAATTTGTTTTTCTTGTCGTATGTTGCGATAACAAATCGAACAAATATTCTTCGACTCTCGTCACCGAACCGCACCGCTGACGATTCCGGCAAAAATATATCGCTGCAAAAACAGGAAAAGAAGAACGGTTGGCAAGAAAATCATGAGAATACCCGCGGAAATAACGTTCAGTTGCGCTGCGTTCGGACCGACGAAAGCGTAAATCGCCGTCGAAACCACTTTCAGTTTCTGACTCGGCATGTACAAAAGCGGAATGTAAAAATCGTTGTAAACCGAAATGGTTTTGAGGATCACCAGCGTCGCCGTCGCCGGCGCCAGCAGCGGAAAAATGATCGAGCGATAAATCCGGAACAGGGAAGCGCCTTCGATCATCGCGCTTTCGTCCAGATCCGTCGGAATGTTGCGGATAAACTGCATATAAATGACGATCTGCAGCACGTCCGCTCCCATATAAAGCACCATCGGTGCAAAAATGGTATTGAACAACCCCAACGTTTTGACGACGGAAAACGTGGCGACCTGCGTCGTCACGAGCGGCACGATCTGCGCGAACAGATACAGCCCGAGAATCGGCCTGCGGAGAGCGAAATCAAACCGCCCCAACGCGTATGCGACCATCGTGCCGAACAAAATGTTTCCGCAAATGACGACGGCGAGAATAATCAAAATGTTGCGAAAACCGAGCCCCAGTTTGCCAACCTCATAGACTTTAATGAAATTGTCGAGATAAAGAAAGCTTTGCGGAAGTTTTAGTCCGCTCGCATAATATTCTTCTCTTGTTTTGAACGCACCGACGACCACCGAGTAAATCGGGAACAGCACGACGAACGAAGCGAACAACAACGAAACGTATTTCCATGCTTTGCTCCACCAAGGCTCTAGATGCTCCATTGCCGTTTTTCACCCCGAAACAATTTCCGCTGTGCGAAGATCAGAAGAAAGACGATGCAGAGCAGCACGACCGCCATGGCCGAGGCGAGTCCGGCCTTTTTGAACTGAAACGCCATCTGGATCGTCTGAACGACGAACGTCTGGGTATCGTTGGCGCCGAGCAGCATGATGTAAGGAATGTCGAACACTTCGAGAGCGCCCGTCAGCGTCAGGATGAACATCAGTTCGATCACGCCCAAAATTCCGGGCAGCGTGATGTAGCGGAACTGTTGCCCCGCGCTTGCGCCGTCGATTTTGGCGGCCTCATACAGGTCGACGGGAATGGACTGCAAAGCTCCTAAAAAAATGATCATATTAAGCCCCATATATTTCCACATGGAGATAAACGCGAGCGCATAGTCGACGAGCACGGGATCGGCCAGCCACGGCCGCTTCAGAAATCCGAGGCCGATACTTTCCAGAAAAACGTTCAGCGCTCCGTATTCGGCATGATAAAAGTTGCGGAACATGATGACGGTGGCGACGCTGTGCAAAACGTACGGCAAAAACAAAATGACGCGGAACGCATAATTACCCTTCAGCCGCCGGTTCAGCACGACGGCAAAATAAAGCGCGACGATTTCTTGGATGATGCCGCCGAAAAAGTAGTACGCGTTGTTGCGGAAAGCTCCGAAAATATCGGGCCTTGTGAAAATCTCGACGTAATTGGACAAACCGACGAACTTCATGTCGAACCCGAGCCCGTCCCAATCGGTCAGGCTGAAATAAAACAAAGCGATCGCGGGAAAAACGGAAAACACCAGCAAAAACAAAACCGGCACCGACAAAAAACCGAACAGGATCATCATTCGCTGGGTTCTGTATGAAAGATTCACGCAGCAAACACCCCCCGCGATGGTATCGATTACAGAACCATTATACGGGGGGCATGAACGATTGAAAATGGATTCTGTTTGTTTTCGTTGTCTTGATTTTAGATAACGATCACCTAACGCGTTCGCGGTATTCTTTGGGGGTAAGCCCGACAATTTTCTTAAAAATTTTATTGAAGTATGCAGGATCAGGATAACCGACTTTTTCTCCGATTTCGTACGTTTTCAGACCGTTGTTTTCGAGCAGCAACGCCTTGGCGCGCTCAATGCGGTACGAAATCAGATAGTCCGTGATAGTTTGTCCGGTTTCAGCGTGAAACAGTTTGCTGAGGTAGCTCGGGGACAAAAACACTTCTTCGGCCAACCGGGAAAGTTTAATTTCCGTTTGGTAATGCCGATGAATGAACGACTTGATTTTTTCGACGACGCGGCTTTCCTGCCGCTCGTCTCTGCGTTTGTGAAGGACCTCTTGCGCCCTGGCTAGAAAATGCTCCGCATAAGCGGACCAACCGGGATAACGCCTGGGGTCCCATACCGGTTCATCGTTCGCTCCTGCGGTCTTGCCGCCGAGCATCGCGTAAATGGTTTCAAAACCGGCGGACAGCGTTTTCCAAGGAATTCGCCGCCGTCCGATCTCGACGGTCCACGCGCGCAACGCCTGGATTGCTCGCGATACATCGAGAATTTCTACAGAAGGCCAGAATTCCCTTTCAAGCAGAAAAAAGAGTTGAACCGCATCGTTTTTTTCGAGCGGTCGGGCGGCCATTTCTTTACACAAAGCGCGCCGTTGCGGGGCATACCATGCATGTTGAAGCGCCGTTTCCGCACCGCGGCAAGCCGCCGGAAACTGCGCCGTTCCCGAAAATGCGGAACTGACGCCGACGCGGACATCGTCGGCCGCCGTTTGCTCCATCCATTCTTCCATCGCAGCGCAAAGCCGGTCGAAGGAACTCTCATTGTCTCCGATCCGAATGACGGCGGCGATCATGTTTTCGGCGAGCGAGGCGACGGCAAGTCCGTTCCCTTCCCTTTTAAGTCGAGATTCCAGAACATCCTTCGACACGGCCGGGTGCGTCTGCAGCAGCATCAATACAGCGCAACCGTCGAACAGGCCGCTCCGATCTAGCGTCGCCAAAGCGCGCTCCCTCAGATGCGTCGGAACGGCTTCCCGATCCGATCCGACCGCCAGCGCAAGGCTGTCTTCCAAAGCGGACAGCCGACGTTGCCGCGATCGGGAAACAAGTTCCCCGACGCGAACGAGGAGGTCCCGCAGTTCCTTTTCGCCGACCGGTTTCAGCAAATAATCCAGCACGCCGTTTCGCAAGGCGCGCCGGGCGTATTCGAATTCGTCGAATCCGCTCAACACCGCAAAATACAAGTCCGGACGAACGGCGCGCGCGCGTTCGATCAGCTCGAGGCCGTCGAGTACCGGCATTTTGACGTCGACGATCGCTAAATCGGCCTCTAGGCGCTCGAGCGCATCCATAAATTCTGTTCCGCCCGCAAATACCCCCGTCACCCGGAACGCCTCGCCGATCCGTTCAATCAACCGCGCGAGCCCGAGCCGAATTTTTTCTTCGTCGTCGACGATCGCAATGCGCACCATTGGGTGTTCGTCCCCCTCGCTTATGTCGGCTGCACGGGCCACCGAACCGTCACCGACGTCCCTTGGCCGGGCCGACTGTCGATATGGAGGCCGAAGCTTTCGCCGTACCTTAATTTCAGGCGTTCGTGGACGTTGCGAAGCCCGATCCCGCTCTTGTCCGCGCCGGACGACCGTTCCAGCTTCTCGCGCTGCCGGCGCAACGCATCCTCCGTCATGCCGATGCCGTCGTCCCGGACGATAAATTCGTGAACCCGGCCGTCGCTCCGGTAATCGACGACGATTTCCATCCGGCCTTTCTCGTCGAGCCCGTGATACACGGCGTTTTCGACGATCGGTTGAAACAACAGTTTCATGACCGGCATCTCGGGATCCGGTCCGGATTCCGGCAACCGCAACGTAAAACGGTTTCCGTAACGGTAATTAAGCAGCCGCACATACATGCGCAAATGTTCGAACTCTTCCTTGAGCGGCACCGTTTCCGTCGCCGATCCGACGCCGTAACGGATGAGCCTGCCGAGCAAGTGGGCCATGTCGCCGACCTCGGGCGCCCGATAAAGTTCCGCCGTCATGCGGATCGATTCGAGCGTGTTGTAGATGAAGTGCGGATTGATCTGATTTTGCAGCGCTTCGAGCTGCGCCTGTTTTTTACGCTGTTCCGCCAGGTAAATGTCTTCGATCAGCGACCGAATCCGGTCGACCATCCGGTTGAACGCGCTTCCGACGAGCCCCGCTTCGTCCGGCCGGCGTACGGGAAACGCGACGTCCATATTGCCGTTCTGCACCTCGCGCATCAGCCGAACAAGCGCACGCAAGGGACGCGTCAGCGCATAAATGAGAATCAGCGAGATGGCCAGCGCGAAGCCGACGATCACGCTGCCAACCGCGATCGTGAACGATCGGGTGCGCATCGCATCGCGTACGAGGTCGTCGCGAGGAACCGTAATCAACATTTTCCATCCGGTTTTATCCGATGTATTGTAGATCGCAAGCACGTCGCGTCCGTCGAGTCCGGCACGAAAACTGCCCGACTTTCCCGCCGCCCGCACGAACAGTTCGTGACGCGGAAGCGGTTCCCCGATATATTTTTTCCCGCTGTCGAAAATGACGCGGCCGTTTTCGTCGAAAATGTAGGTCGTGCCCCGCGTCGTCCGATCGAGGTCCCGAACCATGTCCTCGATGACTTTGATGTTGGCGTCGATGGCGATCATGCCGATCGGCCGGTAGGCGTCGAGAATTTCCCGGACGACGGTAAACACGTAGCGTCGGTCGGCGGGCAACGAACTGACCGACTGTGTGCTGACGAGAACAGGCAAACCGTGCGCCGCGGACGCCATCTTTTTCCATTCTCTGTATGCGTCGATCAGATCCATCCGCGAACCGCTGCTTTTCATCGCCGTGTACGGCGTGCCGTATCGATCGAACTAATAGACGGTGTTCGTTTCCATTTTGATGTTGTTCAGAAAATATATGCTTTCGTTCAGTTTCATCTGGACTTCCAGGCGCATGAGCGCCTCGTCGGACAGGACGCCTTCCGTCGCAACCCCGACGGCCGACGCGACATCCGCCTTCTCGCCGAACATCCTGTTGGATGCCTTCAACCCCTCCTTGATTTCATCCAAATAAAACGGAATGACCGAAATGCGTTCCAGATCGGTGATGTAATCGTCGAGTTTTCCGATCATTTTTTCAGAGATTTGAAACAGGTAATCGACGGTGTTGCGCTCGATCGACGCCGAATACCGTGAGGCGGAAACGTAGCTCAACGCGCCCATCGGCAAGACGAGCAGCATGACGAAGACGACGAACAGCTTCGTCTCCATCCGCTTCGCGGTCCAGACGTTCTCCCACCACGACGCGATTGAGAACCGCTTCGCAGCCATTTTCGGTATCCCCCACCGTCCCACCGTCCGCGCCGCTAACGGCCCGCAGCCCGAAACACCCACAAGCGGTTGCCCGTAAAGTTGACGAAGACGGTAAATCCGGTGACGGCGACCTTGGCGGCGAACGCGGACCACCCGAACCGCCCGGTCAGGGCGTCCATCAAGATCAACGACAGCAAGAGCGTCGCCGTATTGAACGCGAGAAACCTGACGAACGTCGCCGGGTCCCCCGTCGATCCATCCCGCCGCGCTTCGGACGAGGCGCCGCGAAACGTCCAGTTCCGATTCCAGTAATAGCTGTTCAGCATGCCGCATCCGTAACCGGCGAACTGGGCGACCAGCGGCGACGCCCCCCATGCCGCCAGCATCGCGAAAACGGCGAAATCGACGGCGGTATTGAACACGCCGACCGCGTTGAACCGCAAAAACTGCCCGGTGACGGACCGCGTACGTGCGCGTCTTTCCGTCCGCTCACGCCCTTCCACGGTGTTCTCCCTCCGCATCCCGCATCCCGTTCGTCCTGTCGCCGGCTTCCGCTCCTCCGGCGCGTTCCCCGTGTGGCGCACACCGGACGTCGCGGCGCAGGACATAAAGCGGCCGACCTTTCGATTCGTCGTAAATGCGGCCGATATACTCGCCCATGACGCCGAGCATGAGCAACACGATGCCGTTGAACAGCAAGTTGATCGCGACGATGGAAGCCCACCCCGGCGCCGTCGTCCGCGTCAACAACCGCTGGACGACGACGACCGCCAAATATAGAAAACTGAACAGCGACAGGAGAAAACCGATGTATGTGGCGAACCGCAGCGGCTTGTACGAGAACGACGTGATCGCGTCCAGAGCGAACTTGATCATTTTTTTGAGCGGATATTTCGTTTCTCCCGCAAACCTCTCCTCGCGGACGTATTCTACGGCCGTCTGCCGGAAACCGACCCAGCTGACAAGACCGCGGACGAACCGGTTCCGCTCTTTTAAGCAGCGCATCACGTCGACGACTTTCCGGTCCATCAGCCGGAAATCGCCGGTATCGACCGGGATGTCGACGCTCGTCATCGACCGCAGCAGACGGTAAAAGATATGCGCCGTCGCCTTTTTGAACCACGTCTCGCCTTTGCGCTTGATCCGCTTGCCGTAGACGACATCGTAGCCCTGCCGCCATTTATCGATCATCTGCAAAATGATTTCCGGCGGATCCTGCAAGTCGGCGTCGATGATGACGACCGCATCGCCGCGCGCATGGTCCATCCCCGCCGTGATCGCGATCTGATGGCCGAAATTGCGGGAAAAGTCCAACATCCGTACATTCGGATCCGACCGGCAAATCCGCTCGAGAATTTCGGCGCTCCGGTCGCGGCTGCCGTCGTTGACGAACAGCAATTCGTACGGCTCACCGAGCCTGTTCATCACATCCCGCAACCGCAAGTACGTCTGCTCGATCACTTCTTCTTCGTTGTAGACGGGAACAATGACGGAATACCGAACGCATTCATCCATATTTCCTCACCTTTTCCCAAGATCAGTAGAAATACCAGCTGTCGAACCAGCGCAAGAAATGAGCGACGTACGCCCGCGGCACCGTCATGCCGCTCAAAATCGGATAAAACATGGCGAACAACAACAAGACCCCAGCCAGATACGCGTAGACCACCTTCCAACGCCTCGGTTTTCGGTCAGTCAAGACGCGGATCGATTCTGCCAAGAAAAACGCTAGAAACGGAACCATTGCAAAATAGTGATAAATAAACGTCAAACGAGGGACAAGCATCCATGGAGCGTATTGCGTCACATACGCCGTCACCGGCACAAGCATCGCCGTTTCTCTCCGCGACCACATCCGCCACACGACGAACGCCAGAGCGAACACTCCCGGCCACCACACAAGCGGATTTCCGAACGATACGATGCTCGATACCATGCCTTCCGGCAATCCTTGACCGGCGTAATACCAGATCGGTTTGTACATAAACGGCCATTGCCACCACGGCGATCCGAACGGATGCGTCGCCTCCAATTGACTGTGATAATTATACATATTTTTCTGATAAGTCCAGAAATCTTTCAGATCGTGGCCAGGCCCCGGCACCAGGAAGATCGGAATGTAGGACGCAACATAAATCGCCGAGGGCACGACGACGAACATCAGACAGGCGAACGCCAGCGTCGCCGCCGTCGCTCGCGGAAACGTCCGCACGACATGCTCGAACAGCCGGCGTTCGTCGCCTCTGGCCGTCGCAAGCCGCCTGCGGGCGAAATCGTACTCCTTCCAACGCCGCCAAAGCGTCAGGAAAAACAGTAACGCCAAACCCGCACCGCCGTAAAACACGATCCATTTCGACGCGATACCGAGGCCGAAGCTGAACCCGCACAGGCCGAGCGGCACGAAAGTCCGGACGAGCGGCGACCGATAAAAGCTCAGCTCCATGTACCGATGCATGAAGTAAAACATCAGGATGATGAAAAACACGCCGTATACGTCGATCGTCGCGATCCGCGTCTGGGCGAAGTGCATAAAATCGAACGTAAATAGAAACGCCGAAATGAACGCCAGGTCGGTTCTGCGGAACAGCCGCCTGCCGAACAGGTACATCAGCGGCACCATCGCGATGCCGAACAGTGTGCCGACGATCCGCCAGCCGAACGGGTTCATGCCGAACAGCCAGATGCCGATCATGATGAACACCTTGCCGAGCGGCGGGTGCGTCGTTTCGTAAGGCTCCAGCCGGTGCAAATGTTCATACGCCGTCCGTGCATGATAAATCTCATCAAAATAGGTACCGTTCATAAAACTCGGCCGTTCGGGCACGGCGTCGGCCTCGTCCGTGATCCGGGCGGCATCATCCTGCGACACCCCGGATTCGCCGCGGACGGCGACAACGGGAATCGGACGTTTTCCGCCCGCCTCAAAAAAGGCAAGTTCATGCAATCCCGATCCCGTCTCAACCGCAACCACCCGCGCGTAGCGCGCCTGCACGCCGGACAGCTGGAACGACTGCCAGACAAAATTTTTCACATAGTCGTTGACGATATCGGTCGCATTCGTCCATTGCTCGCCGTTTTCCGAAAACTCGACGCGATACTTGCTCGTTCCTGCCCCCGCGTAGCTGTACATTTTCTCCAGTCGGTACGTCCGACCGAAGTCGAGTACGACCGACTGGCCGGGAAACGACGGTTTCCAAAACGTCTCCGGAGCTGACAAAGACCCGAGGCGGATCAGGGCGATAACGGCGTAGACGGCTGTCAACCCGCACATCAGCATCCAATCGACGCGCGTCAGCCGTACCGGCGGCGCTTCCTGCGCCACCGGGGTCGCATAGGCGCGCTGGTCGCCTCCGGCGAATTCAGGCTGCGTCTTTTCCAGTTCGCGCGCGTGCGCCAGAGACGAAACGGGCGACGCCACACGTCCGCGCACCATGACGTCGACCGCCGTTTTTACAAGCCAAGCGAACAGGGCAAGGTGCGCAAACGACACCCATCGGACGAATCCGCCGTCGGCCGGCGGCCCGCCGTTCGGTCCGAGCGTCCCGGCCAACACATAGCCCACATTCAGAAAATGAACCACGCTGAACGCTCCGACCAAGGCGAAAAGCCGCCGATCCCGAATGAAAGCGAACGCCGCAAGCGCCAAAGGAATAAAGGGAAAAAGATATCGCTCATGCATTTTAATAGAAACGAGAAAAATTCCCGCAAGAAGAACGGCGCCGACCCCAAACGTCTTGGCCGCAGGCTCGAGCTTGCCGCGAAACCAGAGCCACCCCGAGAAAACGACCGCCGACGCCAACGCCGCATAGCCCCACACCGACAATGGGACGCCCAAAACGGAGGTTTCAAGCGGCTTCCAATTGGCACCGAACAAAGCGTAAAGGTTGTAGGCGTTCAGCGACGCGTACGGGTATTGGTTGAGGGTGCCCGCATAAAGATGAACGAACCAGAACGGATCGGTTCCAGGCATAAAAGGCAGCGACAGTACAAAAACCGTCGCCGCACCGGCGATCGCGCCTTTGGAGAACATCTTCCAGTCGCGCGTTTCCGCAGCCTTAAACAGAAACAGCGGGCCGAACAACAGCGCCTGCGGTTTGATCAACAGAGCAATTCCGTACGAAACGCACGACCGGACGAAACGGCCGCGCGCCAGCCAACCGAATGTAATCAGCAGGGCGAGCGTGAAAAACGAATCGATCTGCCCCCACACCGCACCGTTCATCAAAACAGCGGGGTTAAACCAATACGCGACCGCCAACGCAGCGCCGAGCATCAAACGCCCCATCCGCCGGGCGACGCGGACGAGCCAGACGCCGACAGCAAGGTCCGCGAGCAATGACGGCGTTTTGACCAACAACAGATAAGCTCCCGAATCGTGCGCAAGACCGAACCATTCCCTCAGCTTTCCGATCACATACAGCACGTAAACATATCCCGGCGGATAATCGACGAATACCGACCCGCCTAGAAACGCCGCTCCTTCGTAAAAATCGCGCAATCCGCCCGCAGCCGCGCGCTCAGCCCACGCCTTGAACGTGTTGACGTCCGTGGGAAAGCCGACGACGGACGGCGCGATGATGAAACGGACGCCGGCCGCGGCCGCAAGCGCTGCCCAGACAAACCGTGCAACGAAACGTTCTTCGCTTTCCGCGGATCCGGTCACGAATACACGGTATGTAAACGCAAGCAATCCGGTAAACAGCAAAGACCAAAACAACAACACACCCGTCGACAGCCATTTCGGACCGGCCGCGACATTTTTACCCGAACCGTCGTTTCCGCCGCCTTCTCCGCCCGCCTGCACCGGCTCGAAAGAGACGACACGTTCGCCGTCCGGCGCGGCGTTAAGTTTCTCCAGTCGAATGTCGTCAAAAAAAGCTTTACCGGTGTTCAAGTTGCCGTAACCGCCAAGTCGGGCCGTCACCGTGATTTCTCGCTGGTTTTTACCGGTTCGGCCGACGAGGTGTACTTCTTCCCAGCCGGTCGTTCCCTTCAGGTCGCGCGACGTCTCCAAAATGCCGAGAACGGTCAAATTGGCACCGGTGGCGCTCATTCCGACGTTTTCGGCCCGCACGCGTCCGGACAAGCGATAGATCGTGTCCGGCTCGACCTTGACTTTCTGCGACCAACGCGCGTCGTTGGGCTGAATGTTTTCAACGACGGCAACGATGCCGTTTTCGGTGTGCTCCAGGCGAAACACCGTCGAACCGTCCGTTTTCCAGGCGTCTTGAGACCAGCCGACGGGAATGCCTGCGACTTCCTGCTCAAAGCCGCCGTTGACGATCAACGAATCGGTTCCCGAACTCCCCCCTTCCGCTTTCGCTGCAAACCACGACATGGCATAGAACGTTATCGCGGCGATCGCGATCTTCCAAAACCGGGTCGCCTTCCTCATCGGTTTCCTGCCTCCGCTTTACACGAACTGATTTGATTATATCATCGCTTTTGTTGCAAAAAAATGACCCGTCGAACACCCGACGGGCCGCTCACGGATCTATATTGAAAAAGGGGGTCTTGTCGATTATTGTAGTCGGCCAACGTTATGCGAACATGACGCAAAGATTACAGTTTGATGACAAACCGCGACGCGGGCTCGCAAAAATTTTGCGATGACAGAAGTGAAATAAACGTAGAGGTTCTTTTTTGAAAGTTACTTGACAATCGTAAGAGATGTGCTTTAAGATGTTGGCGGAATCATTCTGTCGCAAGAAGGAGCTGAAGCGGATGAGCGCGCTTGCGAGTACCGGATTGCTGCTGATTCGGCTTGTCGTCGGTCTGACGTTCGCCGGTCACGGAGCGCAGAAACTGTTCGGCTGGTTCGGCGGCTACGGCCCGAAAGGCACGGGCGGGTGGCTGGAGTCGATCGGCATCCGGCCCGGCGTAACGATGGCCATACTCGCCGGGCTCGCGGAGTTGATCGGCGGATTGTTGTTTGCGGCCGGTCTGCTGACGGAAGTCGGTGCGGCTTTGATCATCGTCGTGATGCTCGTCGCCATCGCGAAAGTACACGCCAAACACGGCTACTGGGTATCGTCCAACGGCATCGAGTACCCGTTCGTATTGATCGTCGTCGCGCTCGGCGTCGCGTTGACGGGCGCGGGTGACTATTCGCTCGACGCGCTTTGGCGCTGACCCGGACGCGCTCATTGAATCAAAACCTACGAAACATGCGGGACGACTCAACTGGAGTCGTCCCGTTCGCCTTTTTGGCCGCCATGTTCGATGTCCCGCACGCCCAACCGTGAATTAGAAATTCTAGCCATGACAAACAAAAGATCGGACAACCGGTTGAGGTAGCGCATAATTTCTTGCGGAACCGTCGCCGTTTTCGCCAGTGCGACGATGCGCCTTTCCGCCCGGCGGCACACCGTGCGGCATACGTGCAGCCAACAGGCGGGAACCGTTCCGCCGGGCAAAATAAACCGCGACAGCGGCGAAAGTTCCGAATCGTACGCATCGATCATCCGTTCCAGACGCTCCGCCCCGCCTGGCGGCATATTATGCCGGTCATGCCGGTCGTCGGTTTTGTCTTCAACCGTCGCCAAGACGGCGCCCAATTCGAACAATTCGTGCTGAATGCCGGCGAGATGCTCTGCGACGTCGCGGAGCCGGGGATGCTCCGCAGCTGCAGCGATGGCGATACCGATCCACGCGTTCAGCTCGTCGATCGCTCCGAGCGCCTCGATCCGCGGATCTTCCTTGCCGATTCGCGCGCCGATGACATATGTGTATCCGTCGTCGCCCCTCCGCGTATAAATCCGCAAACGGATCCCCCTCCTTACGGCCGCCCTCTCCCCGTCCGTCATTATACCACAGCGCCCCTTGGCACCGGCCGAAAAACGGCGATATAATCCAAATATACGCTTACGCCGCGTGCATCCGCATGCGACGGCCGGGAGGAAGCCGAACATGTACGATTTTCACCATTTGCGCCATATGAAAGAACAGAAGACTTCCAAGAAATCGCTCTGGTTCACGCTTGTGCTGACGCTGACGTTCACCGTCGTCGAAATCGTCGGCGGACTCGTGTCCAACTCGCTTGCCTTGCTCAGCGATTCTGCGCATATGGTGTCCGACGTTATCGCGCTCGCGCTCAGCATGACGGCGATTTACCTCGCATCGCGGCCGCCGAATGCCCGTTTCACGTTCGGGTATCTCCGCTTTGAAATCATCGCTTCGTTCCTGAACGGTATGGCGCTTTGCCTGATCGCGGCAGGCATCTTCATCGAAGGCATACGGCGTTTCATCCGGCCCGAACCGATCGATCTCGGACTGATGCTCGCCATCGCCTGCATCGGATTCGCCGTCAATCTCGCGCTGACGATCGTGCTCAGCCGGAGTATCCGGCGGGAAGAAAATCTGAACGTCAAAAGCGCACTTTGGCATTTTTTCGGCGATTTGCTCAGCTCAATCGGCGTCATTACCTCGGCGGTCGTCATCTGGTGGACCGGTTTCGTCTGGTTCGACCCGCTGGTCAGCCTCGTCATCGGAGGCATCATTTTCACCGGGGGCGCCAAAATCGTCCGCGAATCTTATTTAATTTTGATGGAATCCGTTCCGGAAAAATTCGACCTGGACGAAATACGCGCCTCTCTTCTCGAGGTCGAGGGGGTCGAAAACGTTCACGAAATGCACCTATGGGCGATTTCGACCGATCATTACTCGTTGACGGCGCACATTTTCGTCGACCCGAACATCCAGCCGTTCTGCATCATTCTGGCGATCAACGAAACGCTGAAAAACAAATACGGCATCACGCATTCGACGATTCAGATGGAACACGCCGACATTTTGCCGCACGGCGAATTCGGGCGGGAGTTCATGCGCCGAAAGCGGGAAAAAGCCCAAGAGGCGCAATGCGATGCTCGAAATCCCGTCGTCGCCACATGAACGCAAAAGGCAGATCAAGGTTGCTTTTCGGGAATGCGGTCGAACACGCGCAACTCCGGAAACCACTGCGACACATGCCGGCGAACGCGTTCCGCATAGGCGCGGCCGTCGCGCAGCGAGGCGTCGCCGAGCGCGTCGGCGAGCGGTACAATCCGGAATTGTCGCCAATTGTCGTGTAGAATGTACGTCAGCAAAAACCCGACGTTTTCCGCGCGCACTTTTCCCGAAGGCGACCGCACGAGATCGAACAACAACACGCCGCCGGTGCGCCGTTCCGGCATGTTCCGTTCCTGCGCCGCCAAAAAGTTGCCGAGCGAGTAGGCGACGACTGCACTTTCCCCTTCTCGACCGGTCAAACGTTCGATCGGCTGAAGGACGTGCGGGTGATGGCCGATGACGGCGTCGGCGCCTGCAGCGACGGCTTCCCGGACGACTGCTTTTTGCTGCTCGTTTGGAAACGTCTGGTACTCATCGCCGAAATGAAAACTGACGACGACCGCGTCCGCGCGTTTTTCCGCCGCGGCGACATCAGCCCGAATGCGGCCGACGTCGATCTGCCTGACAAGGTCGGGTTGATCCGCGGGCTGCGGAATGCCGTTCGTTCCGTACGTATACGCCAAAAGCGCGATCCGCATGCCGCCGATCTCCAGCAAGCAGCTTCCGTCGCCCGCATCGTCGAACGCGACGCCTGCCGGACAAATGCCGAGTCCCCGCCAATAATTCCATGCGGTTCGAAGGGCTTCCACGCCGCGGTCGAGCGCGTGATTGTTCGCCATCGAAACGACGTCGACGCCCGCCCGCCGCAAAGCGTCGCCGAGCTCAAACGGGCTGTTGAACCGCGGATAATCGGACAACCCGATCGACTGCCCACCGATCACGCTCTCCTGGTTGGCGAACGCAACGTCTGCGGACCGGAGCATCGGAGCGACGGCGGCAAACATCGGATCGAAATCGTACCGAACGCCGCCTCCGTACCGAAGAGCGTCCCGGTAGACCGCCCCGTGAACGAGCACGTCGCCGACTGCGGCGACCGTCACCTTCATCGCGGAGCGCTCCACGGCGGTCGGCGAAGGAACTGCCGTACCGCCGATAACGATCGGCCTGCCCGCCGGGTCGGCGGAAGCGCGTAAGCTTTCAGATCCGCCGCCCTGCGGCACGCAACTCGTCAGCGCCAAGACGAGGGTAACTGTTCTCGAAATCGTTTTCAAAAATCGCATTCCATCTGCCCTCCGGTGACAATAAAACCGCCCAAAAAAACCGCCGGCGACGGACGCGATCGACATCCGCCCCGGCGGTTAAACAGCTTTTAGGAATAAAGCATTTTTTTAATCATATATTTCGTCGTTTCCCAGTTCATCGCGGCGATCGACGTCGTCAGCGGAATGCCTTTCGGGCACGACCGCACGCAGTTTTGCGAATTGCCGCAGCCTTCGATGCCGCCGTCCTGCATGAGCGCCTCCAGCCGTTCGTGCGCGTTCATCGCGCCGGTCGGATGGGCGTTGAACAGGCGCACCTGCGAAATCGCGGCCGGGCCGATGAAGTTCGACCGGTCGTTGACGTTCGGGCAGGCTTCCAGACAGACGCCGCACGTCATGCATTTCGACAGTTCGTACGCCCAGCGGCGCGTCGCTTCCGGCATGCGCGGCCCCGGGCCGAGGTCGTACGTTCCGTCGATCGGAATCCATGCCTTGACGCGCTTGAGCGCGTCGAACATGCGCCGGCGGTCGACGATCAGGTCGCGCACGACGGGAAACGTCCGCATCGGTTCTAGCCGGATCGGCTGCTCCAACTTGTCGACGAGCGCCGTACACGCCTGGCGCGGCTTGCCGTTAATGACCATCGAACAGGCGCCGCACACTTCTTCCAGACAACTCGATTCCCAGACGACCGGCTTCGTCTTCTCGCCCCGCGCATTGACGGGATTGCGCTGGATCTCCATCAACGCGCTGATTACGTTCATGTTCGGCCGGTACGGGATTTCGAACTCTTCCTTGTACGGTTTGGAATCGGGCGTATCCTGCCGGGTGACGACGAGCCGGATCGTTTTTTTGCTCGCATCGGCCATGGATCACGCCCCTCCTTTCTTCTTGTCGGTCGTATAGTCGCGCTTGCGCGGCGGAATCAGCGAGATGTCGACGTCTTCATAGGAAATCTCCGGTCCGTCCGGCGTCCATTTCGCCAACGTCGTCTTCAGGAAATTCTTGTCGTCGCGCTCCGGAAACTCCGGCTTGTAATGGGCGCCACGGCTTTCGTTGCGAAGAAGCGCCCCCTTCGTCATCGCCTCCGCCAGCTCAAGCATGTTCCAAAGCTGACGCGTGAACAAAGCGCCTTGGTTGTTCCAGCGCGTCGTGTCGTTGATGTTGATGCGTTTGTAGCGTTCTTTCAGTTCCTTGATCTTATAGATCGTCTCTTCCAAACGCTTGTTGTAGCGGACGACCGTCATGTTGTTGGTCATCCATTCGCCGAGCTCTTTATGCAGCTGATAGGCGTTCTCGTAGCCGTCCATTTTCAGGATCGCCTCGAATTGGTCCTCGCGCAGCTTCCGCTCGCGCTCGAACACCGACGACGGAATGTCGTCCGCATGTTTGTCGAGCCCCTTGATATACTCGATCGCCTTCGGCCCGGCAACCATGCCGCCGAAAATCGAGGAAAGCAGCGAATTGGCGCCGAGCCGGTTCGCGCCGTGGTACTGGTAGTCGCACTCGCCGGCGGCGAACAGGCCGGGAATGTTCGTCATATGACCGTAGTCGATCCAAAGCCCGCCCATCGAATAGTGAACGGCGGGGAACACCTTCATCGGCACCTTGCGCGGATCTTCTCCTACAAATTTCTCATAAATTTCCAGAATTCCGCCGAGCTTGACTTCCAGCACCTTCGGATCGATGTGCGACAGGTCGAGATACACCATGTTCTCGCCGTTGATGCCGAGTTTTAAGTCGACGCAGACGTGGAAAATTTCCCGCGTCGCGATGTCGCGCGGCACAAGGTTGCCGTACGCGGGATATTTTTCCTCAAGAAAATACCACGGCTTACCGTCCTTGTACACCCAGATGCGACCGCCCTCACCGCGCGCCGACTCCGACATGAGCCGCAGCTTGTCGTCGCCGGGAATCGCCGTCGGGTGCACCTGAATGAATTCCCCGTTGGCGTAAATGGCACCCTGCTGGTACACCGCGCTGGCGGCCGAACCGGTGTTGATGACCGAGTTCGTCGTCTTGCCGAAAATAAGTCCGGGCCCGCCCGTCGCCAAGATGACCGCATCCGCGGGAAACGCGCGGATCTCCATGCTGCGCATGTCCTGCGCGATGATGCCGCGGCAAACCCGCGCGTCGTCGAGCACCGCCGACACGAACTCCCAATGTTCGTACTTCTGCACGAGCCCCGCGACTTCCCAACGGCGGACCTGCTCGTCCAAGGCATAAAGCAGCTGCTGGCCAGTCGTCGCCCCCGCGTAAGCGGTGCGGTGGTATTTCGTGCCGCCGAACCGGCGGAAATCGAGCAACCCTTCAGGCGTCCGGTTGAACATGACGCCCATGCGGTCCATCAGATGGATGATGCCGGGCGCCGCCTCGCACATCGCCTTGACCGGCGGCTGGTTGGCCAGAAAGTCGCCGCCGTAGATCGTATCATCGAAATGTTCCCACGGAGAATCTCCTTCACCTTTCGTGTTGACGGCGCCGTTGATGCCGCCCTGCGCGCATACCGAGTGGGAACGCTTCACAGGCACGACCGAAAACAGGCTGACATGCGCGCCCGCTTCCGCCGCCTTGATCGTCGCCATCAAACCGGCCAAACCGCCGCCGACCACAATGATGTTCATCTTCGCCATCGTGAAGACCCGCTCCCTCTCAGCTATTCAAAAAGTTCGGATCGCGGAATGCCGTCAGCGCGAGCACCCCGACCGTCGCGACGAATACGAACGCGACCATCCAGACGTAGGTCGACACCCGCTGTGCCCGCGGTCCGACGGTGATGCCCCAGCTGACGAGAAACGACCACATGCCGTTGCAAAAATGGAACGATGCGCAAACGACACCGACGACGTAAGCCGCGAACGCCCACGAATTCGTCAAAATGTCGACCATCAATCGGCCGAGTTCGTCATACGCGACGTTTCCCAGCGCGACCTGAACGCGCGTCTCGTACATATGCCAAGTCACGAACACGAACGTGACGACGCCGGTGATGCGTTGCAGCGTAAACATCAGGTTCCGGAAATAGCCGTACCTTGGAAAATTATTTCTGGATTGGTACGCCATATAAAGACCGTAAACACCATGATAAAGCAGCGGCAACCAGATGCCGAATAGTTCCAAAAGGATAAGAAAAGGAAGATTATTTAACCATTCAATTCTTTCCAGATACTTTGCGTGCCCGCCGCGATACGCTTCGTAATTCGTCAAAAAATGTTCGATCAGAAAAAAACCGAGCGGAACGACGCCGAGCAGTGAATGCAGCTTGCGCGAATAATAGGAGTTAACCGCCATCGAGACCGTGCCTCCCGTCCGACCGTTTGTGACAAAATCATGAACCCTTTTTATCGTAACGCGGTTTCGCTTATAATGGAAGTGCCGTTTTTTTATCGTTCCTCATGCACAGAGCGCATAAGCGAAAGAAGGAGATGGCCGATGCGGATCGAAGATTGGGATGTCTTGATCGCCGCCGTCGAACAGACGAGTCTGAACCGGGCCTCCCAGGCGCTCAATCTGTCGCAGCCGGCTTTGTCGCGAAGACTGGCGAAACTGGAAAACGAACTGGACGTCCGGCTGTTCGAACGAAGAGGCAAGCGGCTCGTTCTGACGCCCGCCGGCAGACTCTGTTACGAACATGCACTGGAAATGCGCCGACTGGACGCAAAATTCCGACAGCAACTCGCCGATTTACGCGGCGGTCGACGGCGTAGTCTGACGATCGGCGCCAGTCTGACGACGCTCCAGTCGACTTTGCCGGATTTGATACGTATGTATACGGAAAGTTTCCCGCACTCGGAAGTCAAGGCGCTGACGGGAAAAACGCACGAAATCATCGCCTTTGTAAAAGAAAGACGCGTTGATCTCGGTCTCGTCGCGACAGCCATCGAATCGCCCGATCTGCGATGCGTGCCGCTGTTCGACGACCATCTGTCCTTCGTGCTTCCTATCGGTCATCCGTTGCTGGCCCAGGCCGCGGCGTCGGGCATACCGCTTCAGGCGCTCAACGGTCTTCCCGTCGTGCTCTTTTCGCGGGGAACGTGGTACCGCGTGTTGGTCGACGAATTGTTCGACCGTTACGACATCACGCCGGACATCCGGATGGAGATCGACTCGTTCGAGGCGATCATCCGGATCGTGCCGAGTTGCGGCCTAGCGACGCTGCTGCCGAAGTCATATCTGCGCCAGGTCGTGCTGAACGACAACGGCCTGGCGGCGGCGGACATTCCCGAGCTCCGCCAGACGACGCGCACGACGTCGCTCGTCCATCTGAAAAGCGCGCCGCTCGACCCCGACTTGCTCGCCTGGATCGGCCGCGTCCGACAAGCTTTCGCGGCGCGCATCGCAGACCAAGCGCTGTGACGAGAGGGCGACATCAGCGGCACACTTCGTGCTCGAACGCCTCGACCTGCTCATTTTTCCCGATGACGACCATGACATCTTTTTCCTCGATCACGTCGTCAGGAGACGGCGTAATGACGACGCCGCCGCGCTTGTTGATCGCGACGACGCTGCAGCCGAACCGCCTGCGCAGATCGAGTTCCCGGATCGTTCGGCCGGCCAACCTCCTCGGTACGGCGAGTTCCGCGATCGTATACTCCCTTGAAAGGCCGATGTAGTCGAGCAAATTAGGCGACGCGAGCTGATGCGCGACACGGACGCCCATGTCGCGTTCGGGGAACACGACGCGGTCAACGCCGATTCTCTCGAGCACCTTGCCGTGCAACTCGGTGATCGCCTTGGCGATGACCTGGCGGACGCCGAGATCTTTCAGCAGGATCGCCGCCATGACGCTCGCCTGGATGTCGTCGCCGATCGCGACGACCGCGCAGTCGAAGTTGCGGACGCCTAGCGCGCGCAGCGCGTCTTCATCCGTTGCATCCGCCACGACCGCGTGCGTCAGCTCTTCCTTCATGTCGTTGATGATCGCCTCGCATTTGTCGATCCCAAGCACTTCGTAATCGAGGCGGACAAGTTCCCTCGCCAGGCTTGAGCCGAACCGGCCCAGTCCGATCACCGCGAACTGCCGTCGTTCCATGCGGATGTGCCTCTCCTTATCCGATCGTAATTTTCCCTTCGGGATATCGGAACAATTCCTTTTCAGGCCGAGGTTGCAACGCGTAGGCCAGTGTCACCGGGCCGAGGCGGCCGGCGAACATGGTCACCATAATGACGATTTTGCCGACGACCGTCAAGTGCGGCGTCAGTCCCATCGATAGCCCGACCGTGCCGAACGCCGACGTCACCTCGAACAAGATCATCAGAAAATGCCGATCTTCCGTCGTCGACAGCACCATCGTCATCGCGATGACCCATATCAGTGCGAACAGCGTCAGCGTGATCGCCTTGTAAATGCGGTCTTTCGCCAGACGATGACGAAACATTACAATATCTTCCTTGCCGCGGATCATCGCCGCCATCGCGCCGACAAGGGTCGCGAACGTCGTCGTCTTGATCCCGCCCCCTGTCGATCCCGGCGATGCACCGATGAACATCAAGAGGATGAGGAAAAATTGCGTTGCCTGCCGAAGCGAAGCGATGTCCAGCGTATTCGCTCCGGCCGTGCGGGGCGTCACGGACTGGAAGAAGGAAGCCAAAATTTTCCCGCCCGCGTCGAGACTGCCGAGCGTTTTCGGATTCGTCGCCTCGAATATGAAAATGACGACGGCCCCGAATACAATCAGAAAAGCGGTCGTGGCCAATACCACTTTCGAATGCAACGACAACTTGCCGCGCTTGGGATATTCCAGCACGTCCGAAATGACAATGAACCCGATGCCGCCCAGCACGATCAACCCCATCGCGACGACGTTGACGAACGGGTCGTTTACATAATCGGTCAGGCTGCGAAAGTCGCCGAACAGGTCGAAACCCGCGTTGTTGAACAGCGACACGGCATGGAAAACGCCGAACGCCAGCGCCCGCGGAAACGGCATGTCGAACGCCCACCTCGCGGTCAGAAGCGCTGCGCCGATCGCCTCGATCGTCAGCGAATAAGCGACGACACGCCGGACGAGCCGCACGATGCCCTCGATCGACGGCTGGTTCATCGCCTCTTGCAAAATGAGCCGTTCCCGCAACGAAATCCGTTTCTTCAAAACAAGCGCGATCAGCGTCGACATCGTCATGAAGCCGAGACCGCCGACCTGGATCAAAACCGCTATCACCGTCTGGCCGAACCAGGAAAAATACGTGCCGGTATCGACGACGACCAGTCCGGTCACACACGCGGCCGACGTTGCGGTAAAAAACGCGTCGATCCACGGCAATCGTTCGCCGGACCGCGTGGCGATCGGAAGCGTGAGCAAAACGGCGCCGCAGGCGATGACGGCCGCGAAACCGGCGACGAGGACGCGCGGCGGCGTCCAGACGATCTTCAGGCGAACTTGTCGTTGCATCAAAATCCGACGACCCACCTTATGTGAAAACAAATAGAAAGCGACACTGGACACCCAGCGCCGCGAGCGTTCGGGTCCTGACGCAAGGCCTACGAGGTTAGCTGACGGGTTCGGGTCGCAGGCACCCTATCCGCGAAAAGCCCGGAGGGCCGACCGCGGAATTCACCCCATGACGGACGGTTCCCCCGCTTCCCCGGCTCATCGCCGAAGAATTCGGCCGAAAGTTACATTTGGTTTCATCATAGACGATCCCGGTCTTTTCCACAATCCCGGCACCGGCGGTTTTCCGCCGTGTTCCACCGACTTTCGCCGTTTGCAAACGATTACTCCATTCATTCTGTCAACGGATCCTCCGCTCGGTCGCGCTTGCGGGACCGGGCGTCGAGACGGTATGATACGGTCGTAGGCATTTTCGGACGCGAAAGGAAGCTCTTCATGAAACGCATCGTTTTTTCATTGCCGTTTTGGGGCACCGTCGGCGCGCTCCTGTTCGTCGTCGTTTATTTTATCCCCGCAAGCCCGTTGGCCGAAACACCGCTTCCCGGAATCGAAAAGGCCATTTCCCGACAGGAAGCCGTCCGCGCGGCACTTGAGTTTGTCGCCGCCCGGGAACCCGGTTTTTCCGAAAAATCGGCATCCGTCGAGATCGCGCACGAGACGGCCGAACATTTAGCCGGATATTTGGCGAAAAACGGGCTGGAGCGCGAATACGCCGAACGGTACGCCGAAAGCCGACCGGTGGAATTTTACAAGGTCGATGTGCGCGCGCCCGGCGTGCGATATTACGTTTACGTCAACCTGTTCAGGCCGGAAGTGATCGGTTGGCGCAAGCAAAGCGCCGGGACGGTTTCCGGCACGCCTGACGTGGGCGCAATCGCAGCCCGGTTTCTGAAAAACATCGGCGTCGACCCGGACCGCCTTGAACGCGTCGATCTGCCCGACGGAACGATCCGGTTTGTCGATCCCGCCGCTGCGGTCGGCGAAGCGAGGCTTGCCTACCGGATTTTCGTTCAGGGCGGCGAAGTGACCGGTTACCGCACGGGCTTCGAACCGCCCGAAAGCCATGTCGCCTGGCAAACCAGACAAAAAATTTATGCCGCCGTCGTCTCGATCCTTTACCTGTTGCTGTTTGTCGCCGTCGTAATCGCGGCGTGGTCGGTCGCCTTGGCCGACCGCAAACACGCCCGTTTTTCAAGCGGAGCCGTATGGACGTTGCTGTTTGCCGTTTTGTTCATCGTGCTCGACCGAAACGGACGGCCTGCATCGCTTGCCGCGGCGGGAGAGGAATTCAGGACCGCCACGAACGACGCATTTATATTCGTCTCCGCAATCGGGTTCGCCGTCGTCTCGGTCGCGGGGCTGTACGGGTGCTTTGTCGCCGGCGAAAGACTGTGCCGTCGGCTCGGCTGGAACGTGTGGCCGCAAACGAAATCAGAAGATTTCGGACGCCAAATCGTCCGCCACCTCAAAGACGGCTATTCGCTTGCGCTGTTCATGCTCGGCCTGCAGGCCCTGCTGCTGTGGATCGCCTGGACCCGATTCGGCGCGTGGGGAATCAACGATCCGAATACCTCCATCCTCAACCAGATTTGGCCTGAATGGTTTCCGTTGACGGGATGGATGGCAGCGATTCAGGAAGAGGCTGTTTTCCGACTGTTCGGCATACCGGCTTGTTTTTACGTTTTGCGCAACCGGCTTGCCGCAGTCCTCGCTACTTCGCTGCTGTGGTCGCTCGGCCATGTTACTTACCCGGTCTATCCGGTCTACACGCGCATCTGGGAAGTGACCGCGCTAGGCGTCGTGCTCGGCCTCGTTTTCTTGCGCCGTGGGTGGCTGACCGTGCTGTTCGCACACGCAATCTTCAATCTCGTGATGATTTCGCTGATGTTGATGGCCGTCAAACAAAACGCCGCGGGCGTCGCGATCGCCTTGGCGTATGTCGCCTCTCCGGCAGCGATCGCGCTCGTCATGACGGCGTGGCATCGTCTGTTGCGTAAACGGACGCCTGCTGCGCCTGCTCCTGCGGCAGACGGTTGACGTCGGCGTTCGCGCCTTCATCGCCGCTTCCGTCCGGTTTTTCAGTCAACGCCGCCAAAATGCGGCGGGCGAGTTTGTCGCCGATACCGAGGCTGCGAAACTCCTCGACGGAAGCGTTTTTTATATTTTCGATCGATCCGAAATGCTGAAACAAAAGCCGGCGGCGCTTCTCCCCCACGCCGGGAATGTCGTCGAGCCGCGAGGCGATCATCGACTTGGCGCGCGTTTTCCGGTGAAACTGCAAAGCGAACCGATGCACTTCCTCTTGAATGCGCTGAAGCAGAAAAAACGCATGGCTGTCGCGCGCAATCGGTATCGGCTCCGGCGGATCGCCGAGCAAAAGCTGTGATGTTCGGTGCCGTTCGTCTTTCACCAGCCCGCAAACCGGAATCGCCAGGCCGAGCTCGTTCTCGAGCACGTCGACGGCCGCCGCGATCTGTCCTTTGCCGCCGTCGACGACGATCAAATCCGGCAGTTCGCCGCCTTCTTTCAGCACGCGTTCGTAACGGCGCCGCACGACTTCCCGCATCGCCTCGTAGTCATCGGGACCGCGTGCGGACTTGATCTTGAATTTGCGGTATTCCTTCTTTTCCGGTTTGCCGTCGATGAACACGACGAGTGCAGACACGGGATCGGTGCCGTATAGGTGCGAATTGTCGAATGCCTCGATTCGGCGCAGGTAGCCGAGGCCGGTCGCTTCCCCGAGCTGGGCGACGGCGCGGACCGTCCGCTCGGCATCGCGCTCCATCAGCCGAAAACGCTCTTCGAGCGCCGTTTTGGCGTTCTCCATCGCGAGATGGACCATATCTTTCCGGGTTCCGCGTTTCGGAACGCGTACGTCGACGCCAAGCCAGCGCTCGAGCGCATCGCGGACGTCCTCCGTTCCGGGACCGGCGTCGGGCAACAGAATCTCTTTCGGCCGAACAGGATTATCGCTGTAATACTGGCTGACGAACGACAGAAAATCTTCCCGCTCGTCGCCGTAATGCGGAACGTGCGCCGTCCGGCTGCCGACGATTCGGCCGCCGCGCATATAAAGAATCTGGATGCACATCCATCCCTTGTCCGACGCCCAGCCGAAAATGTCGCGGTCGACGGCATCGCCTGTGGAGATCGCCTGTTTTTCCATAATCATTTCAATATGGCGGATCAGATCGCGCAATTCTTTTGCCCGCTCGAACTTGAGTTCTTCTGCGGCTTCCTCCATTTTTTTTATTAAATCTTTTTTAACCCCCTCATAATCTCCGCCCAAAAACCGCGAAATGTCCCGGATCATCCGCTCGTATTCCGCGGGATCGACCTCATACTCGCAAGGACCGAGACATTGGCCGATGTGATAATATAGGCAGACGCGCTTGGGCATCGTTTTGCATTTCCTAAGCGGATACAGCCGGTCGAGCAGCTTCTTCGCGTCGTGGGCCGCGTAGGCGTTCGGATAAGGTCCGAAATATTTGCCGCGGTCGCGGACGACGCGCCGCGTCACTTCCAGACGAGGGTGCTTTTCGTTCGTGATTTTGATATAAGGGAACGATTTGTCGTCGCGAAGCAGGACATTATACCTGGGTCGGTATTGCTTGATCAGGTTGCACTCCAAGATGAGCGCCTCGACATTGTTCTTCGTGACGATGTATTCGAAATCGCGGATTTCGCTGACGAGCTTCTGCGTCTTCAGATCGTGGCTGCCGGTAAAATACGAGCGGACGCGATTCTTAAGCGATTTCGCCTTACCGACGTAAAGAATGTCGCCCTCGGCGTTTTTCATCAGATAACATCCGGGTTTTTCCGGGAGTATAGCAAGTTTTTGTTTGATTCGTTCGAGATCGTCTCGTTCCATCTGTCTGTCACCCCCGAAAAAGCCGAAAGCGGCAGGACGTCCTTTCGCGGAAAGGGCCTGCCGCTTTTTGCGTCGCCGCCCGCACCGAGCGTTCAAAGCGCCACGTGGCGGCCTACGACGCTTTTGAGCGCCTCTTTCGGCTGAAAGCCGACCACCTTGTCGACGGGCTGGCCGTCCTTGAACAAGATGAGCGTCGGAATGCTCAGGACCCCGAACCGGGAAGCGGATTCGGGATTTTCGTCCACGTTCACCTTTGCGATCTTGATCTTGTCGCCGATTTCCTTATCCAGCTCTTCCAGCACCGGTGCGATCATCCGACAAGGCCCGCACCACGGCGCCCAGAAATCGACGAGCACCGTGCCGGTCGTCTCGACTTCGGTCCGGAACGACTGATCGCTGACGTTCACGATGGCCATTTTGTTTCCTCCTTCGCTTTCGCGTCCCCGTGCGATCGTCGGTAACCCGTGATCGATAACCAGTATACCACAACATGCGGCCGAGCCAAAAACCTCGCTCCCTGCAAACGAGTTCGAACCGGCCGCTCGCCCGCGCGCCTTCCTTCCGAATCTCTTTGCCACAAAGACAAGGTTCGGGTATACTGTAGAAGGGGACGAAAGGAGCGAGAGCCATGAGCGATACGCAATCGTACCATCCGGAAGAACACGTCAACGAGGAACCGCGCAACGATTTCGTCGACGTCGCGACGGGATTCGCCGTGACGTTCGGGATCTTTTTGCTCATCGGTATTGTGGCGACCTTAATCGAACTCGCCATGCGGTGAGTTTGCCGGCGGTTGCCCGCCGGCTTTTCTCTTGTTTCCGGGGTTGCCCGTATCGCCGCATCAACCGTGGCGATGGTTCCGCCCTCTGACGAGCACGACGTCGACATACGGCCGAATGCGGTCCATGATGCGCCGGCCTTTGTATTCTTCTTCGCCGTCGCGCGCCGTGAAACTGAAATGTTTCTCCAGTTCGTCGAGCGTGTGATTGGACGTGAAAAACGTCGGCTTACGCCCCATCCGGTAATTCAGGATGGAGCCGAGCACGTGATCGCGAACCCAAGGGCTGAGGTTTTCGGCGCCGATGTCGTCGAGCACCAGCAGATCGACCGTCTTGAGTGCTTCGACCGTTTCTTGGAGCCGGTGCGGTTCGCCGATCATGTTTTTCAAGTCCTCGACGAATTCCGGCATGTACACAATGGCGCCGCTGTAACCTGATTTGGCCAATTCCCTCAATAAATAGCATGCGAGGAATGTCTTTCCTGTACCGAATCCTCCGACCAAATATAGCCCTTTCGTCTGCAGGCCGTTCTCTTCCGTCGCGCTAATGTAATCGAGAATGCGGGCGACCGCTGCTACCCGCTCCGGATCCTTGTCCAGGATTTCCGTCGTCGTGTAACCGTGGTGAAGCGCCCGCTCGTCGACGTGGAACGTACGAATTTTTCGGCGGATGTTTTCCTGATTTTCCCAAGCGATCTGTTTGGCACAGGGCGATCGAATATCGTAGAGAACCGGGCCGTCGTCCCGCATTTCGACGACCAGTTTCGTGAAATGACCCGGCAACGCATTCGGGCAGCTTTCCAGCCCCGGACATTTACCGCAGTTTCGCATCTCTTCCGAAAATTGGCGGAGAAGGTGGACATGAGCGCGAAGCGCGAGTTCCGTCAGTTCGGGATGCTCGTCCGCGAACCGCCGCACCAGCGGATCTTCCAGTACGCGGCGCCGTTCTTCCTCGATGCGGTCGAGCAGTTCCGGCATCCATTCCTTCAACAGATCGGACAATCCTTTCATCGTGCCCCCCGCCTATTCGACCAGCTTGCCGTCGCGCTTAAGGGCAAGCCTCCGGATGCGTTCCCGCTCTTCCTCGCTCAGGTCGGGCTGTTCGCCGAGCTGTGCCGGGTCGACGACGGCCAGTTTCGGTTTGCGGCCCGAAGAAGTTTTGCGCGTTTTCGGCTCTTTGCGTTCTTTTTCCCCGATGCCGGCCTGCGCCCGCCGCGCCGATTCTTCCCGGAAATAAGCGACGGCTCGCTCGAACGTGTCGATTTGCTTGGCGAGCAGGTTGGAAACGATCATTTCGATATAATTCGTCGACCACGATTCCTTGCGAACGTACAAATAATGCAGGAGAACATTGATCACTTCGCCGCTTAGCCGGTAATTGACGTCGATTTTTTCAAACAGGCGAAGCAGATAATCGGGGACGCTCCCTTTGCGGAAAAACCGTTCGAGCACCGCGGTATAAGGTTCATACCGCAACATCCGGTTGTAACGGACGACGTCGAATTCGTCGCGGAGCGGCTCGGGAACTTCCAACAACGGCTCGGCCGGTTCCGACGACACGGCGGAGACGGCCGGACGCAACGCTTCGACATCGCCGCCGCCGGCACCGGCGATGAAAGCATCGTCCGACACATTTCCGCTTTCCCCGCTTCGATTCGAAGAAGATCCCCGCGCCAACGCGCGTTCGACCGCCTGTGTCCGCTTTCTCGCCTGGTGAAAGCATAAACTCGCCAGGGCCGTCAGCCGCTCGGTGTCCAATTCCCCGGCTTCGGTAAACATCCCGTCCTCGTCGAGCAGACGGCACGTCTCCTGCAACGAGAGCCGGTATTTTCGCGCCGTCATGTTGATGACCGCCAGCTGATCCGGCCGACGTTTCAACGCCTCGATAAACCGGCGGTTCGCCGAAGTCTGCGGCGTCCTCGCCAAAATGTCTTCATACCGAAACATTGCCGCCGATTCGCCGGAAATCCGACCGGCTTGCCCGTCGTCGCTCTTGTCGTCCGTCGACAAGTCGGGATCGGCCGAACAGACGTTCAAACGGAACTGCTCGTAAAACGGCACCGACAGTTCTTCGGTCGAGACGCCGGGCGCCGCCAACGGTTCGGGAGGAACGAGCCGATATTCGTCTTTTAGAGCCAGTACAGCAAATTTGCCGATTTTATCGCGCAGAAGGAGCGTCAGATGTTCGTTGCGGAAAAATTCGGGAGGCGACAGCGGCCGCTGTAATTCGTAGCCGAAAACATGTTCGTCGGCCGCGGCAAGATATTTGCGCACCGTCCGCAGAAGCCCGACCGCCTCCAACTTCGACGTTTGCTCGATCAGCAAACGGCGACCGCGCTCTCCCATGTCGATTTCCATGGAAAGAAACAGTTTTCGCTGCTGCTCCAGCGGCGAATAGCCGATCCGGTCGGCATCGAGCTGGTGATAGAGCGTCATGTATAAGGCGGCGGCAACCGCCCCCACCATGGGTTGATAAAATTGGGAAATTACTTTCCAATCAAAATCGCTCAGCGCGAAATCTCGAAAGACGTAAAATCGATGTTGCTCGGTAAAATGAAGCGGATTCGTGAGCCGCATGGCGTTCAACACCGCCCGTTCCTTCGCCCGCAAGGCCAACGGCGACGGTCGTTCAGAACATCCGATAACCCCTTCGCCTGAGCGAACGGATCGCCGCGCCGCTCAACACGGCGCCCGCCAATCCGCCGACGAACGGCGTATAATCCGCAACCGTATATTTGAGCAGGTTCTCCAGCAGCGTCCCCGGTCCCCACGCCCAATAGACGCCGAGGCCGACGACGGTCGCCGCGTAGAGAAAAACCGGGAACCAAGTCGTTTTCAGCAACATGTTGAGGATGAAGCCGACCCCGAACGCAAGCACAAAAATGAGAATTGTGGCAATGACCGCCTGCAACACGGACATCGCACCCATCCGCCATCGCCCTTCCCGAACGTTCTTCCCCTAGTCTATCCCTGCCGTCGAAAGATGTCAACGGACCGACGGGCGAAGGACGAGCGAAGATCAATTGTTCGTCCCGCCCGACGACATCCGTCGCACCGGTCCCGGTTTCTCATCCGTCGTGAAGAACGGGTTGTATCCGTAAAGATAAAGCGTTCCGGCGGCATCGATCCGAACATGGGCGTAAGCACTCGGCCCCTCGCTCGGATAGTAGTACCAAGCGTCGATCGGTCCGTCTTCGATCGAACCGATCCACACGCGGGCGCCCCGCTCAACCGGCATCAGCATGTCGCCGTCGACGGTCATGCCGGTCTCGACGACCTCGCGGTCCGACCGCTCCATCAGGCTGCCGTACAGATGGCGTACATTGGCCCCATACGGCCGGGCATGCATGGTGTACGTCGGTGTCCTGCCGTTTTCATGGAAATGAATCTCCACGCGGACCGCGTACGCCCTGTCGTCTTCGCCGAGCGCGCGGACAACATCACAAAATCCGCCGAAAAAAGTGCCGTCCAGCGTCGTCCATTCGCGCACCGGCGGCAAGTCCGCCACGCGTTCCATGACAATGGCGCCGTCCTTTTCTTCGCCCGTACGGTAATACACCGATCCGTCGTCGGCCAGAACCGTAAAGACAGGATAGCCGAACATTTTCGCGACGGTCGGGACGCGCCCCTCCGGAAACCGAACAGGCTTGACGAGAACATACGACCCCCAACCCGTCTCGGCGTACAGCACGACATTCTGTCCCGTCCGGATAAACCAGCCGTTAAGATCCGGAACCGCTTCGCGGATGCCGCCTTCGGCGACCAGTTGCCTGCACTCTCCGTCCGCCTCGCGCAGTTGCAGAACGCCGTCGGACGTTAGAAACGCCCCTTTTATCGGAAAAACGCGGACGATGCCGCGTCCGATCAGTACCGGCTCGACCTGCAGGCGGCGATTGATTTTCCAGACGTCGCCGTTTCGCAAAATCAGCCACACTTCGCCGGACTCGAACTCGACGGCTTGGACGTCCCGCGTTGTTCCGATCCGGGCAAACCGCTCGAAAAACCGCGGATAACGGCCTAACTGGCCGTACACGTCGCTGCCCCACGACCAGACGGTACCGTCTGATTTCAGGGCGAGCACATGGGCCCAGCCGGCCCGAATGTCGGCGACTCCCGTCAGGCCGGGTACCGGTTGTGCAAGGGACGTTCGGTCGTCCGACAGCGCAAACACGGTTCCGTCGGCCGTCAGCGCATATGCCTTGGCGGATGTACCGACGACGCGCAGAATTCGTTTCAACCGCGTCGGAACGAAACTCCCGTCGGCAGGCGAAACGGCGTAGACGGTGCCGTCCGCCGTTCGGACGAAATCGCCGAGAAACGTCGTGAAAACGCGCTCGGCTTTCCGTCCGCCGGGCGGTTCAAGCCGCTCCGCCTTCTGCGGCGTCGCCCCCTCGATCGCAGAAACGTCCCGCAACCACTTGAGATCGCCCTGACCGTCGATCCAGTACGCGCGGTACGGGCCGCCGAACACCGCCCGAACGCCGCCAGCAAGCTCCTGGAACACTTTCGGGAACTGATCGAAAGCCGGTTTCCACGCATAGAGCCGGCCGGAACGGCCTAGCGCCAGGACGAAGTCCCGGCCGACCGCCTCGATCGCCTTCACCGGTTCCGTCAGATCCTCCACTCGATAGGGCGCATGTTTCCCGTTCAAGAACCAGACGCGGCCTTCGGCGTCGAGAGCATACTCTCCCGCGATCGCCCGCACGGCCGGCAGGCCTTCGACCTGCTTGGCGTAGGACGCTCCGCCGTAACTCCACTCGTCGTACCGGTTGCCCCAGGCGTAGACGCGACCGCGGCGATCCAAGGCGAACGAACCGCCGACTTCGTCCGAGAATCCCGCTTCATTGCCGATGAGAAGAACCGAAATCGCGTTGATGCCGCGCAATTCCGGTAAAGCGGATTGCGGCGAAAAATCCGCTCGAAACGGCGGCTCGGCCGCGACGGTCGTCGGCTTATAGAACCCGGTCGGCGGTGAGCACAACCGCAGCGCGACGCGGACGCCGTCGACGGCATCGGCGATACCGCCGCCCGCCGATGAAACGTCGCCGCCGGCGGACGGCGAAGCCAGAGCGGCAACCGGCGACGGAGACGGCGTCTCCGCCGAAACAGAAGTAGAAGCCGCCGACGATCCCGGCGACGCATCGGACGAAACGCCGCGTTCTTCCGTTTTTTCGCACGCCGCCGTCGAGACGGCGACCGCGACGGCGAACGCCAGCGCCGCCGCCTTTTCGCCCGCCTTTCGCTTCATCATCACGGCCGCGCCTCCTTCGCGACCGCCTCGCCGACGAAAGCGGCAAACACCTCATTGCCGAACATGAGTCCGTCGCGCGTCAGGCGATAACCTTTTTCCGTCCGCTCCAGCCATCCTTTTGCAAGCAGACGTCGGATCGGTCCGCCGAATACGCTTTCGGGCGAACATCCGTATTCGGTTCGAAACACGTCGGATGATACGCCTTCTTCCAATAACCGCAAGCCAAGAATCATGAAGTTTTCCATCTCCTCTGTTTCCGTCACTTCCGACGCTTCCGCTTCCGGAAGCCCCTGCGACACCGCCTCGATGTAGGCGCGGACGCCGCGCACGTTCGCGTACCTACGCCCGCCGACGTACCCGTGCGCACCCGCGCCCAGGCCGTAATAGGGAAGGTTCCGCCAATACGTCAAGTTATGCCGGCACTCGAAACCGGGCTTCGCGAAGTTGCTCACCTCGTAGTGGACATACCCCGCCGCCCGCATCCGGTCGATCACCAGCGCGTACATGTCCGCTTCCTCGTCTTCGTCCGGCAGCGGCAACCGATTTTGAGCGCGCAACGCGGAAAACGGCGTATTTTCCTCTATTTTCAAGCTGTAGGCAGAAACATGGGGCAACCCGAGTGACAGCGCGGCGTCGAGCGTCCGATTCAGATCAGCGACCGTCTGGCGCGGCAGGCCGAACATCAGATCGATCGAAATGTTGACGAAACCGGCTTGTTTCGCCGTTTCGACAGCGCGGAAGACGTCGTCGGCCTGATGGTCGCGGCCGATGGCGACCAACAGCCGGTCGTCGAACGACTGCGCGCCGAAGCTGATCCGGTTGACGCCGCCCTCGCGCAAAACGCACAGCTTTTCCGCATCGACCGTGCCGGGGTTCGCTTCCACCGTAAACTCAAAATCCGGCTCGCGGTCGGCGAATGAGCGTTGGAGCGCCGAAAGCAGTTTCGCCAACTGCGCAGGCGACAAGATCGTCGGGGTGCCGCCGCCGATAAAGATCGTCGCGATTCGACCGGGCGGCATGCGATCGACGGCTTGTTCCATCTCGCGTTCCAGCGCGTCCAAATAGGCGTCGACCGGCTGTCCGGAGACGACGTACGTGTTGAAGTCGCAATACGGACATTTGCTCGCGCAGAACGGAATGTGGACGTAGACGGCGCGCGGGGGGGCCATGGTGGAACGAATAGGACACATGTTCCTTTTCATATCATATGTCCGCCCTTCTCTCTTTCAAGGCGCGCAATCGGTCGATCCAACCCTCTCCTGTATTAATTTTCCTCTAACTTCAACACCGCCATAAACGCCTCCTGCGGCACCTCGACGCTGCCGACCTGTTTCAGCCGCTTCTTGCCTTCCTTCTGCTTTTCCAGCAACTTCCGCTTCCTCGTGACGTCGCCGCCGTAGCATTTCGCCAGCACGTTTTTGCGCAGCGCCTTGATCGTCTCGCGCGCGATCACTTTCGAGCCGATCGCCGCCTGAATCGGCACTTCGAACATTTGCCGCGGAATCAGCTCTTTCAGTTTTTCGCAGATCGCCTTCCCGCGCTGGTACGCCCTGTCGCGGTGAACGATCACGGACAGCGCGTCGACCGGCTCGCCGTTGAGCAGAATATCCATTTTCACTAGTTTCGACGGCTTGTAACCGGACCACTCGTAGTCGAGCGAGGCGTATCCCTTGGTGCTCGACTTGAGTCGGTCGAAAAAATCGTAAACGATTTCCGACAGCGGCATTTCATACGTCAGCAGGACACGCGTCGGACTCAAATACTCCATGTTCAGGTAGATGCCGCGGCGGTTCTGGCACAGCTCCATCACTGCGCCGACGTGCTCGCTCGGCGTCATGATCGACGCCTTGACGTAAGGTTCCTCGATCGACTCAATGCGGCCGGGCTCCGGCATATGGGACGGGTTGTGAATTTCCATCGTTTCGCCGTTGGTCAGGCGGACGCGATACACGACGCTGGGCGCCGTCGTCAGGATCGGAATGCCGAACTCGCGCTCGATCCGTTCCTGAATGATTTCCATGTGCAAAAGGCCGAGGAACCCGCATCGGAAACCGAAACCGAGCGCAGTGGACGTTTCCGGCTCGAAATGCAGCGACGCGTCGTTCAATTCCAACTTTTCCAATGCTTCGCGCAAATCGTCGTAATCTTCGCTGTCGATCGGATACATACCGCAAAACACCATCGGGTTGACTTTGCGGTAACCGGGCAGCGGCGTCGCGGCCGGGCGGTCGGCTTCGGTCACCGTGTCGCCGACGCGCGTGTCGCGGACGTTTTTGACGCCGGCGACGAGGTAACCGACATCGCCGACGGAAAGCTCGTCGACCGGCGTCATCCGCGGAGTAAACACGCCCACCTCGTCGACTTCAAACGTTTTGTCGGTCGCCATAAAGCGGATGCGCGTACCCTTGCGGACGGAGCCGTCGACGACGCGCACGTAGACGACCACGCCCTTGTACGCATCGTAATGCGAGTCGAAAATGAGCGCGCGAAGCGGTGCCTCCCGGTCGCCCTTCGGCGCCGGTACGCGCCGTACGACTTGTTCGAGAATCTCTTTCGTGCCGATGCCGAGCTTGGCCGATGCCAACACCGCTTCGCTGCAGTCGAGACCGATGATTTCTTCAATCTCTTTCTTGACGCGGTCAGGATCGGCGTTCGGAAGGTCGATTTTATTAATAACCGGCAAAATCTCTAAATTATTATCGATCGCCAAATAAACGTTCGCCAACGTCTGCGCCTCGATGCCCTGCGAGGCGTCGACGACGAGCAGAGCGCCCTCGCAAGCGGCAAGGCTGCGCGACACTTCGTATGTAAAATCCACGTGCCCGGGCGTATCGATCAAATTCAGCGTGTACGTTTCACCGTCCTCCGCGACATACCGAAGCCGAACCGCCTGAAGTTTGATCGTGATGCCGCGCTCGCGCTCAAGCTCCATCTGGTCGAGCACCTGGTCTTTCATTTCGCGTTCCGACAAAGCGCCGGTGTACTCCAAAATGCGGTCGGCGAGCGTCGATTTACCGTGATCGATATGGGCGATGATGCAAAAGTTCCGGATTCGTTCCGGTTCGTTTCGCGACGTCACGCCTGCGACCCCTTTTCTTTCCGACTGCCGAATGTCTGTCTCAACGCCTGTAATTATAACATCAATCGGTCAGCCGGGAAAGAAGCGACGTGACGCCGTCGACGGCGTGATAGGCGGTTCGGTGGAATAGATCGCCAATGCCGTTGCCGATTCTGGCGATCGTCGGCTCGCGGTCGCGCTCCGACCGGCTTTTGGGACAAAGCACAGACCTCGCGCCGCATGAATGGTCTTCAAACGGTTCAGCCGTCGAAAAACGGTAGCGCTCGTCCGCTACCGGCGTCGGTTCCGGAAAAACCGGCATCGGTCGGAACACTTCCCGATCCGGCCCCGCCGCGCTTCGGCTCGCATCCGCGCCGTTCCGCGACGCGATGTCGATGCCGAGAAACAGACAAAACGCCGACAAAAGAACCAGCAAGAAAAACTGGGCGACCGAACGCGACACGGTTTCAGTCCTCCTTTCCGGCGGCGACCCGTTCGCGGACGACGGCCGCGATCGCCGACGCCAAGACATCCGCGCTCCGGTAACATTCCTCAAGTGTGTTTTCGGGCCCGCCGATTTCCACCAAAATGCTGTTCGGCGACACGGACTGGTTGTACTCACCGTGGCCTTCAGCGGCGTCCTTGTCTTTCATTCCCCGGGAAATGCCAGGCATTTCGGCGTTCAGCAACGCGTCAAGGCGTCGCGCGAACGCTTCGTTTTGCTCCCAATTCGGATTTTGCCTGCCGACGACGAACATGATTTTGGCGTAGGTCGTCCCATTTCGTTCCAACGTGGTTCTATCCCGCCCGAACGAATCGCGATGAATATCAAAGAAGAATGCAACGTCGGGATAGACGGCCATGACGTCGCGAATCGTCTGCAAGGAGTATTTATATGAATAATACCAATTATAATTTGGAACTTCTTTGCGATAATCGACGGCGGTATGGACGACGCCGACGCCGAGACGTTCGAGCGACTCGGCGAGGCGTCTGCCGACCAATGTGATGTTGGTTTTATGATCATCCGTCTTTTGGGTTTCTGAAATCCAAGACTCATAAGGATGAGAGTGGTAAATCAATACGCGCTTGAGCAAAACCGTCCCTTGGAGCGTTGTCGCCGTCGGCCCGAGCGTACCGACGCCGCTTGAACCCGCGGAAATCGGCCGTTCCGTCGAAGGTCGCGGCGTCGGCGAAGCAGGTGAAGGGAAAATCGACGCCGCCGGCATGTCCGTCGGAACCGCCGTAGCGGACTTGCGAACCGGCACGGGAAACTGGGACAAAGCGAACGCCGCCGGTCCATGCAGCTCCGTTTCCAGCAGCCAGGCGACGCGGTCGCGCAACACCCTTTCCGCCGCTGCCGCCATTTTTTTCGCACCGGAATCCTGAAAAAAAGAAGGAATCCACATCCTGAACGGATCGACGCCGGTGCGGACCATCGCCCATCCGGAAACAGCCGCCAACACTTGAAGGCCAAACGCAGTTCCCAGCCAGACGCCCGATCGACGGATCCACGCCGCCGCCTGCCTCATCTTCCGTCAGCCTCCTTCGGTGGGACCACCCGGTCGCGATCCGTCGCCGATAACGGCCGCGATCGCGTCCGCCAAAACGTCCATCGATCGATACAATTCGGCGAACGTATTGTACGGCCCGCCCGCTTCGACCAACACGCTGTACGGCGACAGCGACTGGTTGTATTCCGCGTGGCCGTGTGACGACTTGGTCAGAACACCTCTGGAGATGCCGGGAAGCCTAGACTCGGCCGCCTGATGAAGTTTATGTGCGAGCGCCTCGTTTTTTGCTCGGTGCGGGTTTCGCCCCCCGACGACGAAACATAGTCTTGCGTACGGGACGCCGCCGATCGTTACGGTCGTCGCCTCCCTTCCGAGTGAATCGCGGTGCAGATCCACGATCAGCCGAACGTCCGGATATGCGGCCAACGCTTCGCGGACCGTCCGCGCGGAATAGGCGTACGACTTGGCGTATTCGAACGCCTCGACTTCCGACGGGTAATCGGTATTCGAAAGGACGGCGGAGATTCCGCGCCGCCCCAGCATGTTCGCCAATGTCCGCCCCACCGCAGTGATGTTGATGTTCGGATCGTAGGCGTCGGCCGGATCTGCCTGCGGTCCGAGGCCGAGTTCCGGTAAAAACGACTCGCGGTTGTGCGTGTGGTAAATGAATACGACTACCTTGTCGGATGCGGCGCCGGCCGCCGACCTGTCGCTCCGGAATTCCGAAGCGGGTTCCGGCGCCGGCCGAGCCGCGACAGACGCGAATTCATAGGAGACGGCCGCCGTATCGACGGAACCCC
The DNA here is from genome assembly GCA_002507565.1 of Candidatus Reconcilbacillus cellulovorans. GTDB lineage: Bacteria > Bacillota > Bacilli > Paenibacillales > Reconciliibacillaceae > Reconciliibacillus > Reconciliibacillus cellulovorans. The sequence goes on along the minus strand of MOXJ01000020.1, from coordinate 9,913 downwards.
CCGCTTCTTCCGACGCCGTCCCGGACGCCCATGCCAAGACGGACGCAAATGCCCCGAAAGCCAACAAAACGTACCGCTTGCGCAACCTGATCCGCATCTTGTGCAACCTTCCCTCCGGCTTCGGTTTCATCGTCGGGCTTTGGACAACCCTGCGCTATCACTCTATGAGGGTTGCAGAAACGATAGAACCGGCCGGAAAAGAAGATGCGCCGCTCTTTTCCGCTCAAACCGTTTTTTCCGGCTGCTTTTCCCCGAAAAGGGCGGCGTTGAGCCCGTCGGCGATCAGGCGAGCCGCGTCGGCGACGAACCTGTCGATGTCTTTCGGCGTCACCAATAAATCTTGGCCGAGCGGCTCCAGAACTTCACGGACGAGCGAAAGCCGCTCCGGTCCGCTCATGCTGCCCAACGCGCCGAACGCCGCCTGGACGGACGGTGCGAGCCTCCCGACGTGACGGATCAACATCTCCAGCGTGTTGTTCACGATCGTCGACGCATAGACGACGGTCGGAACGCCGACGGCGAGCACCGGCACGCCGAGTGTGTCGCGCGTCAGGCCTTTGCGCTTGTTGCCGATGCCGGAACCGGGGTGAATGCCGGAGTCCGCCATCTGAATGGTCGTACACACGCGTTCCAGCGATTGCGAGGCCAGCGCGTCGACGGCGACGACGAGAACCGGACGCACCTTCTCCACGATACCTTGGACGATCTCGCTCGTCTCGATGCCCGTCGTTCCGAGCACACCCGGCGCCACGGCGGATATCGGCCGGATCGAACGGCCGTCCCCGGCGGTTACAGCCGCGTCGAGATGCCGCGTCACGGTGACGCCCTCGACGACAAACGGCCCCAGTGCGTCCGGCGTGACGCTCCGGTTGCCGAGCCCGACGACAAGCACCCCGGCCCTTTCCGACAACCCCATCTCCGTGAAAAAAGCCGCAAACTCCCGTGCAATGCGGTCGGCGACGCGATCTTCGAGCTGCCGGTTTTCACGGCGAAGTCCAGGCGCCTCGATCGTGACGTATCGGCCGGGCGGCTTGCCGAGCGCTTGCGCTCCTTCCTCCGACCGGATGCGGATGCGTGTGACGAGGATGCCGTCTTCGCGTTCCGTCTCCGACTCGACGCCGGGAACACCGCGGCCGGCGCCGAACATCCGATTGGCGCGATCCATCGCCTCCAATGCCAAATCCGTGCGGTACGACTCGAAACCGAACCCTTGATTCATGAAACATCATCCTTTCCTCATCCTTACAAAAGGGGTTCGATTTCATTGTTCGCCCGCACACCGCTTGCAATTCGGCTTTCGCCCTGTTATAATTCTTCCGGTTGCCGTTTCGGAAAACATATACGGGGACAGCAGGGGGTGAATCCGCGCGATGCCGAACACGAAATCCGCCATTAAACGCATGAAAACAAGCGAGAAACGCCGACTTCGCAACGCTTCGCAGAAGTCCGCCCTGCGCACGGCGATCAAGGCGTTCGAAACCGCGCTGGCCGGGGGAGAACTGGAGAAAGCGCAGGAAGCGCTCCGTTTCGCCTGCCGCAAACTCGACAAGGCCGTGACGAAAGGGATCATCCACAAAAACAAAGCCGCGCGCAAAAAATCGCGGCTCACGCTCAAATTCAACGCGGCGGTAGCCCGGGCGCAGCAGGCGCAACAACAGGCGCAAGCTCAGGCATAGGATTCCGTTTGTCCGTCGCCGAAAAGCTCACCTTGAACCTTGCCGGCTGGTGCGGCAAGGTTTTTTCGATTTTCGACTTTACGTCGCCTCCCGCCTCGCCCACCGTAACAAAAACAGCTCCAATCCGAGCGCCTTGTCCGTTCTCCCGGTTTTCATCCGGTGGTCGAGTTCGGACGCTTCCGCCAGCATCGCAGCCAGGACGCGCTCCGAATCTTTTCGCGCCTGCTCTGCGGCAAGCCGAACGGCATACGGGTGCAAACCGAGCTCCGCCGCCGTCTCCTTCTGGGAGAGCCCCCGTTCCAGACACGCCTTAACCTGCAACAAAACACGGCATTGTCGCGCGATCAGCGCGAGCAGCTTGATCGGCTCCTCCCTGCGCAGCAACAAATCGTGCAACACTTCGACGGCCTCGCGGGCACGCCGGGATATGACATGATCGACGAGCAAAAACACATTTTGCTCGGGCGTCCGCGGCACGAACGCGTCGACGGCCGCTTCGTCCGCAATGCCGCCGTCGCCTGCATACAGAGCAAGTTTTTCAATTTCCTGGTCCATTGCCGGCAGCGATCCAGCCGTCCGCTCGACCAATCGCTTTAACGCTCCGGGCGTCATCCGGACGCCGCGCCGTTCCGCGCGTCTTTCCGCCCATCGAACGAGCTCGGCTTCCGACAGCGGCTCGAAGGCGAGCGTCCACCCGCGCTCCTTCAGCGCCTTGACCGCTTTTTTGCGCTCGTCCAACTTTTCCGACTCGACCGTCAAAATCAAAACGGTATGTTCGGCGGGGCGGGCGACGTATTCGGCCAGCCGCTCGACGCGGTGTTCGACTTTACCGATTTCTCTTGCGGCGGTCAAAAAAAACGCCTTCTCGGCGATCACGACTTTACGGCTTCCGAAAAAAGGCGGCGTTTCCGCCTCATCGACGACGCGGTCAAGCGGGATTTCCGTGCAGTCGAACCGCGCGAGGCACATGTGGCGGTCGGCCGGATCAACCAGCTTGTCCACGGCGAAGTTCACGAATTCCCGCATCAGAAACGTTTCGGCGCCGTAACAGACATATACCGGCCAAGGCGTTCCGCCAGCCAACGCTTTGGCGGCAGTGCGATAATCCATCCGAACTTGTCCCGTCCTTTCGCACCCGAAAAGTCGCAAACCCTCGGCGCGCTTTTTTCCCATTATAGCAAAAAACGCGGAAAAGGGCGCCGCCTCCCGCCGACGTGCGAACCCGCCGGCGCCGAACGCCCCCTCCCGCGATTTATGATGAACGCCGCCGGTTCCGGCGCGGGAACCGCCGGTCGGCGACGGCCCCGCTGTTCGTCGTTATTATACGCAGCCGGTTCGAGCAAGGTGCAAACGAAAAAGTCCCGGTATTCCGGGACCCTCAATCCGTCGACACTTCCATATACGTCTTCATGTCGACCACATAACGGAACGTCTGCCCGCCCGCCGTCACAGTGTACGAAAACGTATCGGCATCGGTCCACCGGCCTTGCACCGCCGCATCGGCTTCCCACGACAGCCGCGAGCGGAACACCGCCTCGCCGGTTTCGCTCCTGCGGACGACGAGCCGTCCATTTTCAACGGCGGCCGTCCATCGACCGTCGGGCGAGACCCAGCCTTCGCGCGCCGGCGTCACCGCAGAACCGATGCCGGCGACGCCCGTCGTTCCTCCGGAAGAAGATGCCGGCGAAGAAGGCGTCGGCGTCTGCATCTGCCTCAGGACAGCGGCACCCGGCGATGTCGAAGGTTCTCCGTCGGCTGCGCTGGAACGGCCGAGCGCCGCGGCATCACCGCCGGACGGCGCACCTGCGTCCGAATCCGAAGGCCGATTGCCGGTCGACGCGGCAACCGGCGCCGTCGTGCCCACGATAAGACCGCTGCGGCCAGACGCCGTCGGTTCCGTTACGGCAGGTTCGGACGGGCGCGGCGTTTTTTTCGGCTCGAGCGTTTCTGCCTCGGTCGCTTCGTCTTCCTCCGGCGGCGACGGCCATGCCGGTTTCACAAACTTCGGTGCGGCGGAGGATTCGGGTTCTCCGTCGTCCGATACGTCCGCCTGATTCAGAAAATCGTTCGGACGCGTCGAAGACTGCACACCGGCCGCAGCGCTCCCGTCGGCGGCAGACGGCTGCACGGCATCCGTTCCGAGCGTCGTCGTTTTGTCCCCGCCGGAGTCGGAACCGAATAAACCGAGCGCGACGAACACGACGACCGCCGCGGCGACGCCGGCTAAACCGTAGGGCAATAGCCCGATCCATCTCGCAACAGGTAAAGAAGCTTTCTTCACGGAAGCTTTCTTCACGGTTTCCTGACGCGGCTCGGACCGCGCGGCAACAGGAGAAGGCGGCGCAGCAGAGGCGCCGATTCGGTCCAACATCGGCAAGACGGCATCGACCAAACTGAACGGCGGTTCAACTTTCGGCAATCGGCGCAGCTGTTCGTCGACCGACATCAGCCTTTCAAACCGTTTACGGCACGCGTCGCAACCGTCGAGATGGCGCAGAAGCACTCGCTCTTTCTCACGGTTCAAGTCCGAATCGATCAGCCGTTGCATCCATTCCGCCGCTTCCGCACATTCGATCGCGTTCATCCGCGCACCCCCTTCTTTTCGTAACCGTAATCGTATTCCTGCAGCCACTGTTGCAGCTGTTGCCGAGCGCGAAACAAATGCGACTTTACCGTGTTGATCGGCAAATCAAGGCTGGACGCAATCTCCTGATAAGAAAAATCCTGCATGTAACGCAGAATCACCACGGCGCGCTGTTGTTCCGGCAGGCGGCGGATCGCCGCGCGAACATCCCGCGCCGCGTCTTTGGACAACACTTCTCGCTCGACGTCCTGATCCGACGGGAAAAAAAGCGCATGTTCCTCGACGGAAACGGTCTCTTTCGCACGCCGGAACTTATCGATGCAAACATTCGTGACGATTCGCTGAACCCATGTTTGAAATTTAGCTTTTTCTTCATATGATGAAATTTTTTGGTATATCCTGATTAAAGCCTCCTGGGCCGCGTCTTGTGCGTCCTGTTCGTTGTCCAGCAAATAGTAGGCCGTTCGATACACATGTGTCTCGATCTGCCGCAAAAGAGTGACGAGCGCTTCACGGTCGCCCTCTCGGGCGGCCCTGATCAGTTCAGGCGCTACCACCGGTGTCCTCCTCTCTTGCTGTCTTATTAGACGAGTCGGGGAACGCGTTTTGTTGCAGGCATCCCCTTCAAGAATAACAGAAAACGTTTCGCGGCGAAACGACTTGACGATCTTTCAACGGCGACTTATGATGAAAAGTGTCCAATACATTGGACAATCGTTTATTATATTAAACTCCTTACGGGCGGTGGGGGCACACCCATGTCGGATAAAATCTCCGCCAACAAATACGCGGTTCCCGCGCTGGAACGCGCCCACGCCGTGCTGCTGGAACTGTCCGAACATCGCGGTGGAATGCGTCTGACGGATTTGTCCCGCCGACTCGGCGTCAATAAAAGCTCGATGTTTTGCCTGCTGAAGACGATGGAGTCACTGGGCTGGGTCGAAAAATCGTCCGACGACGTCTATACGCTCGGTTCTGCGCTCGCCGCGTTCGGCAGCACGTTTTTCCGCGGACAGGCGTTGATCGACCGCTTTTACCGGACGGCGGTCGAAACGCGCGACCGGCTCGGCGAGACGATCCAGCTCGCCCGCCTGGAAGGCGCCGATGTTTTTTATTTGGCGAAACTCGAGGCGCCATTTCCGGTACAGATCGCGTCCGAACCCGGCATGCGCTTTCCTGCACACGCAACCGGCCTCGGCAAGGCGCTGCTCGCGACGCTCGCCGACGACGAAGTACGCAAACGCCTCAGCGATCCGCTGCCGCGGCTGACGCCGGCGACGATCGGCACGGTGACCGAGTTGCTCGACGAACTCGCAGACGTCCGCCGGCAAGGCGTCGCCTTCGACCGCGAAGAAGCCGTCATCGGTTTCCGGTGCGCAGCCGCCCCCGTCTTCGGTCCAGACGGCAGGGCGGTCGCAGCGGTCAGCGTGTCGATGCCGCGCCACCACTGGGAGCAAAAACGGGACGCGGCCGTCCGGGAAATCCGCGCCTTGGCCCAGCGATTGTCCGTCAACGCAAATGTTTAAGGGGGATTACCGCATGAAACTGGCTACGATCGCAAGAAATGGGCAACACCGGCTTGGAGTCTGGACGGAGGCCGGCATCGTCGACGTCGCGGCCGCTTTGCAACACCGCCGCGACCGGCGCGGCGAAGACGTTCCGACCGACGTCATGGCCCTGATCGCCGCCGGAACGGGAGGATTGGACGCGCTTCGGTCGTTCCTCGACGACCTGGCCCGACTCGACAACGAAGGCGCGCCGTGGCTGATCGCGGAACAGGACGCCGTCTTCGGCCCGTGCGTCCCGCGCCCGCAAAAAATCGTCTGCGTCGGGCTGAACTACCGCAAACACGCGGAGGAAACCGGCGCGGCGATTCCGGAAGTTCCGGTGCTGTTCAGCAAATTTCCAAACGCTCTGGCCGGTCACCGGAACGACATCGAGTTGCCGGAAACGTCGGAAAAAGTCGATTACGAGGCCGAGCTCGCCGTCGTCATCGGTCGTCGTGCCCGAAACGTGGCGAAAGAGCGAGCCCTCAAGTACGTGTTCGGCTATTGTCCGGCCAACGACCTTTCCGCGCGCGACCTGCAGCTGCGCACGTCGCAATGGCTGCTGGGCAAAAGTCTCGACGGTTTCGCACCGATCGGACCGTATTTGGTCACCGCCGACGAAGTCGGCGATCCGAACCGCCTCGGCATCCGCTGCCGCGTCAACGGCGAACTGCGGCAAAACTCCAACACGGCGGACATGATCTTTAAGTGCGACGAGCTGATCAGTTATATTTCACGGCATATGACGCTCGAACCCGGCGACGTCGTTTTGACGGGAACGCCGGAAGGCGTCGTCCTCGGACTTCCGCCGGAACGACAGATTTATCTCAGGCCCGGCGACGTCGTGGAAATCGAAATCGAAAAGCTCGGAACTCTGCAAAACCGGCTGGTCGCCCCGCGCCGCCGCGAATAAGCCGTCCGGCGCTGCATATGCTACGGAAGTGAACACCGACGAAACCGACGAAGTTAAGGAGGGTTCGCTTCCGATGGCGCTGATACCTTACGAGCCTTTCCGCCAGCTCGATCAATGGCGGAGGGAAATGGACCGGTGGTTTCAGGAATTTCCGTTTCGCGGCATTTTGACTGGCGGGGAATGGGGGCCGCACCGGATCGATGTGTACGAAACCGACCGCGAAGTGGTTGCGCTGTGCGATTTGCCCGGCCTGCAAAACAAAGACGATGTCTCGATCGAAGTCGACGGGCAAACTTTAACCATCAGCGGCACGATCAACCGGTCGGAGGAAATCCGCGACGAACGCATGCACCGCCGCGAACGGTTTTACGGAAGATTCCACCGCACGGTGTCGCTTCCCGTCGCCGTCCAGGAGGAAGGCGTGACCGCCTCTTACCGCAACGGCGTCCTGGAAATCCGCATGCCGAAAGCCGAACAGCGCGGCAAGCGCCGCGTCGACATCCAATTTCATTGATTGTCGCTTAAAACCGTCCGCCGTCCGCGCCGGGACGCCGCTTACGTCCCGGCCGGACTGTCGGCGATCGTTGTTCGAACTGTGTAACGGCCGGGACCGACGAACACCGCGATTTCCCCGTGCAAATCGGTCCTCCAGATCCGGATGCCGCGCTCGGCCAGTCGGGACAGGACGTCGGGATGCGGGTGCCCGTACGGGTTGCGTCGACCGACGGAGATGACGGCGTCGGCCGGACGCCAGGCGTCGAGCCAGGCGGCGGACGTCGATCCGCGGCTGCCGTGATGGGCGATTTTCAAAACGTCCACACCGCCCGCCGCCAACGCGCCAAGCACGTGCGGGGACGAAAGCAGTTCCGCTTCTTCCTGTGCGCCGATGTCGCCAGTCAGCAAAAAGCGGACGTCGCGCATCGTCAGCAGCAAAACGAGCGAATGCCTGTTCTGACCGCGGTTTTCCGCCGGAAGTCCGTCCACCGTTTTTCCGTCGAATCCGGCGTCGAGCAACGCCAACGACGTATACGGATCGATCCGCCAGACGGTTCCGCTCTCCGCCGCGTAGACGGGAACCCCCCGCCCGAGCGCCGCGCGAAACAGCCGCTCCGCCGGCTCGCTTTCCTTCCAGGTCGCGTTGAACAACAGCGCGGAAACCGGGATGTCTTCGACGACGGACGCAAGCCCGCCGATATGGTCGAGCTCGAGATGGGTCGCCGCTACGAGATCAAGGCTGCGGACGCCGCGTTTTTTCAAAAGCGGCACGACGACGTCCCGGCCGATTTCGAACGGATCCCGCCGCTTTCGCCACTCTTCCTGCGCGCCGGCTGTGGAAAACGATCCTCCGCCGTCGACGAGCACCGCTTTCCCGCCTGGCGTCCGAATCAAGACGGCGTCTCCTTGGCCGACGTCCAAAAACCGCACTTCCCCGCGGAAACCGCCGATCGAGTTCGGCGGAAAGTACGCCACCGACAAAAGGGAAATGCCGACGAGCGCCAAAACGGCCGCCGTGAGTCGGTCGAAGTTTCTCCGTTCCGCCCCCGCTTTCGCCGTGCGGACGACAAATGCCAGCCAGACAAAATAGAACGCCGTCCACCATGCGTGAGGCGACGGCCAGACGGTCAGCCACGTTTTGCCCCATTCCGCCGCCCATTCCACGGCTACAAACAGCGCCCGGTCTACCGCCGAAACCGCAAGGGCGATCGCCCGACCGGTCGCCGGATGGACTGCATCCGCCGCCAGTGACAACGTGGAAGCGGGCAACGTCCAGAAGCTGAACACCGGCGCGACGACGATGTTGACGGGAACCGACAGCAACGAGAATTGGTTGAAATAGTAAATCACAATCGGAAAACTGACGGCCTGCGCGGTCACCGTCGCGACGACCGTCCCCAGCGCCGCGTTCGCCAGCCGTCTTCCCCATGACGCCTCTGTCCTCCCGACGATTTTGGGAACAACCGCGATCAAGCCCGCCGTTACGAGAAACGAAAGCTGAAAACCGACGTCCCAAAGCCAGTACGGATCCCAGATCAGCATCGCGATCAGCGCGGCGGCCAACACGTTCATACCGTCTTTCGGAAAATTCCGGTACGCTAGCAACAGGCCGATCATCGCCATCAACCCCGCCCGGACGACCGAAGGCGCCGCCCCGACGAGAGTGACGTAAAACGGCACCGCCGCCGCCGTCAGGCCGAAAGCCGTTTCCCGCGTCAATCCCGCCAGGCGCAGCGTGCCCGCGACGGCCACCGTAAAAACCGCGACGTGGAGCCCGCTGATCGCAAGCACGTGCGTCAATCCCAGCTCGGAAAATTGCCGGTTTTGTTCCGGATCGAGCCCGTCGCGCACACCGAGCAGAAACGCCTTCAAAAACCCGGCTTCACGTGCGTCCGGGTACAGCCGGTCGATCCGGCCGGCCAGATGTTCCCGCAAAAGATCAAACGAGCGAAGCAGACGGTCGGACGCGCTCCCCGGCGTCGGATCGATGCGGATGCCGCCCAGACCTTCTGCTTCGACGATCCAGTGAATCCTTTTCGACTTCAGGTATCGTCTGTAGTCGAATCCTCCCTCGTTTCGAGCAGGATCGGGACGCGAAAGCCGACCGTCAAGCTCGATGGTCCAACCGCGCCTCCACGAACGGACCTCCTCCTGTTCGCTTTGCGCGGATAGACGAAACGACGCGCGAAGTTTTTCGCCGGTCGCCGTCCGGACATCGACGCGTGCGCGATCGCCGTCGACGACCGCAGGCGCCGCGATCGTCCCGACCAGCCGGATGGGATGACCGTTTTCCGCCGGCGGTATGGAACTTTCGTTGCGAAGATGAATCCATGCCGTATACACGAGGGCCATACAGCCGATGCCGACCGTGATAGCCGTCCGCCGGCATGTCGGCCCGAATCGAGCGAAGGAAGCGACCGGACCGTTCACGCCGATCGCGGAAATCGCAGTCAATCCCACCGCAATCCCTGCGACGATGGCGACGATCTTCCATACCGCGGACCACGATTCGACTTCCAACGCGATTGCCGCCGCCGCCGTCCAGGCGACCGCTGCCGCCACCAGCGGCCGTCCGCTCACCGATCATCCCCCCTCCGAGATCGAGTAGGAGGGGGCGGCTAGCCCCCGTCCTCTCACACCACCTAGCATGCGGGTCCGCACTAGGCGGTTCCGAATGGTTGACGAAATGCCAAATAGC
>MOXJ01000019.1 GCA_002507565.1 Candidatus Reconcilbacillus cellulovorans | reverse complement strand
TCTCATTAAGTTCTATCCAAGGGCGCTTCGGGTGTCGAAGATGAAATCATGCGAAAACGCGAGAAAAACGAAGAAAACATTAATTTATTGAGGGAGGGAAAGGCGTGCGGGCAGAAACACAAACGGCCGTTTCAGGGCAAACGATCTTCACCGTCAGGACCGAACAGGGGTTTTTCCGAAAACTTCGAAACCAAAAGCAGCTGATGTGGATGTCGATCCCCATCGCGCTGTATGTTATTTTGTTTTCCTATGTCCCGATATGGGGATGGACGATGGCGTTTCAGAACTACCGGCCTGGGAAACCTTTCGTCGAACAGGAATGGGTCGGCTTCGAGCAGTTTCGGTTTTTGTTCGAGGATCCCATGTTCTGGCGGGTTTTGCGCAACACGATTGCAATGAGCCTGATCAACATGGTGCTCGGGTTTTTGACCGCGATCGGTTTCGCCCTTTTGCTGAACGAAATCCGCAGCCGTCTGTTCAAACGCACCATCCAGACGATTTCTTATTTGCCGCATTTTTTGTCCTGGATCATCGTGACGGGAATCGTCGCCAGCGTGCTGTCCGTAGATGGCGGCATCGTCAATGTTGTTCTTCTGAAACTCGGCTTGATCGACGAACCGGTCATGTGGCTGAGCGAAGGCAAATATTTTTGGTGGATCGTCGGTTTGTCTCACGTCTGGAAGGAAACAGGCTGGAACGCGATCATTTATCTCGCGGCGATCGTATCCATCGACCCGGCGCTTTATGAAGCGGCGGAAATCGACGGTGCGAACCGGTACCAGAAAATGCTGCACATCACGCTGCCCGGTATCAAGCCGATCATCATCGTGCTGCTCATTATGAATCTGGGCTGGATTTTGGACGCCGGCTTCGAGGTGCAGTATCTGCTTGGCAACGGCGTCGTCATCGACTGGTCGCAGACGATCGACATCTACGTGCTGAAGTACGGCCTGAACGTCGGCAATTATTCGCTCGGAACCGCGGCCGGCATGTTCAAAACCGTCGTCAGCATCATCTGCATTTTTGCGGCGAATCATCTCGTCAAGCGTCTGGGGGAAGAGCGGTTGATCTGAGGAGGCGGTTTACGTGAAGGCGTTGGGGAGTCAAGCGTTCAGGCTTCGCGCGGAGCCGGTGGTTTTCCATACGTTGAATACATTGTTGATGCTGGCGGTCGCCGTCGCAACGCTGTATCCGTTTCTCAACACGCTGGCGGTTTCGTTCAACGCCGGCCTGGATACGATTCGCGGCGGCATTTACTTATGGCCACGGGAGTTCACGCTGCAGAATTATAGGGCGGTATTTGTAACCGGAGCTGTTTTTCACGCTTTTTGGATTTCTGTGGCGCGAACAGTCATCGGGACGATTCTTGGACTGTTTTTGACCTCGATGCTGGCGTATACGGTCAGCCGAAAGGAGTATGTCTTGCGCAAGCCGATCACCATTGTCGTGTTGCTCACGATGTATTTCAACGCCGGGTTGATTCCCTATTATTTTCTGATCCGGGAACTTCATCTGTTAAACAATTTTCTGGTTTATGTCGTTCCGGGGCTCGTGAGCGCGTTCAACATGATCGTGATCCGCACGTATATCAACACGTTGCCGGAAAGTCTGATCGAGTCGGCGAAAATGGACGGAGCGGGTGATTTCCGCATTTTCCTGCAGATCGTTTTACCGCTTTGCCAGCCTGTTCTGGCCACTGTGGCGCTGTTTATCGCGGTCTACCAGTGGAACTCGTGGTTCGATACGTTTTTGTTCGCATCGTCCGAGCAGAAGCTCAGCACGCTGCAATACGAGCTCATGAAACTGTTGACCTCGACGATGAATTCAAATACCAACCCCGCGCTGTTAGCGGGCGTCAACCGCGATACGTCATCCAACCTGGTGACGCCGGTTTCGATCCGGGCGGCCATCACGATCGTGGCGTCCGTCCCGATTTTAGTCGTTTATCCGTTTTTGCAAAAATATTTTGTTGTGGGGCTGAAGTTGGGCGGCGTCAAGGAATAAAAAACGCCATGATCTCGGAAAGGAGAGGTTTCGATGGCATATTTGCAGGTTAACTTTTTTTCGGAGGCTTTGGATAGGAAAACGACTTTTCATGCGTTGATTCCGATCGATCATTGGAAGGGACGTGATGTCGGACGAAACGAGCGCCCGGCACCGTTAAAATCGCTGTATTTGCTATGCGGATACTCCGGGGATGAAATGGACTGGATTCATTATTCGACCGTCCGATCTTTGTCCGAACAGTACAACGTCGCGGTTTTTATGCCGGAAGGAGGCAATTTTTTTTATCTGGACGATGTGGAGAAAGGAGAGTGTTTCGGAGCGTTCATCGGCAAGGAATTGGTCGAATATACAAGAAAGCTTTTTCCATTGAGCGTCAACCGGGAGGACACCTGGATCGGCGGGTTGTCCATGGGCGGATACGGCGCCCTCCGCAACGGTTTGAAGTATGCGGAGACGTTCGGCAGGATTATTGCGTTGTCTTCGGCTCTTATCACGTATCGGATTGCTGGTCGAAACGGCGACACTGCTGTGGACGGCCGCGACGTTCGTTATTTCCGCCGGGTGTTCGGCGATCTGGATCGTGTTTTAGGCAGTGACAAGGATCCCGAAGCGTTGGTGTTAAAATTGAAAGAGGCCAAAGCGAGTCTGCCGCGAATCTATATGGCGTGTGGAACGGAGGACTTTCTGCTGGACGTCAATCGCCGTTTCCGGGATTTTTTAATGAAAGAAAATGTTGAGTTTGTCTACGAAGAAGGTCCCGGCGAACATAGCTGGGATTTTTGGAACAAAACCCTTAAGAGCGGATTGCGATGGGCTCTCGGGAATTCGGAATTGGATGGATGATTCGAATGCGCGGATTCGCCTTCGGTTTTCACCGATGTTGGCGTTTCCGCGCTTGGACTTTGTGAAGGCTGAAAAACGACACGACGGCTGCCGCGGAAACAACGGCTAGAGGCAACCGCAGGTCTGTCCAGGGCGATGCCGGCCTTGACCGTTCCGGCCATCGCCTCCGCTAGCCGTTCATCAGAAAATAGATCGTCCGACCGCATTCGCCTCCCTCTCTTCCCGACTCAAGATGACCGGCATTTTTGCCTTGTTTCTGTAACATCATTACGTATATAATAAAATCAAAACGTAATTTTTTTACCGAACGGAGTGTAAAGAAGCGATGATCGACAACGGTTCGCTCGACGAACGGCTGAAACGTTGGGAACCGGCGCTACGTCCGGCGGAGCGGCGCGTGGCGGAGGCGATCCGAACGAACGCCGCGGCGGTGTGCCGCATGTCGGTCCAGGAGCTGGCCAAAACGGCGGATACGAGCGTGGCGACGGTCGTACGGTTCGCGCGGCGGCTCGGGTTTGACGGCGTGCAGGATCTGAAGCTGGCACTGGCGGTAGAGGAAGGGCGCGGACAAGCCGGCCGCAAGGAAGATCCGGAGGACGTCGCCCAGTACGAAGACATCCGGCCCGGCATGACGGCGGTGGACATCATCGCGCATCTGACGCGTTGGGCCTGTCGCTGCGTGGAGGATACGGCGGCAGTACTTTCGCCCGAGCAGGTGGATCGGGCGGCGGATACGCTGGCGAACGCGAGAAAGACTGTGTTTTTCGGCGCCGGCACTTCCGCATTCGTCGCGGCGGACGCCGCGCACAAGTGGCTGCGGCTCGACCGCTGGTGCCAAGCTTTCAGCGACTACCAGCTCATGCTGACGGCGGCGGCACTGCTCGGCCCGGGCGACGCGGCGGTGGCGATCTCGTATTCGGGGCGGACGAAAGAGACGTTGGAAGCGGCTCGGGCCGCGAAAGAAAACGGCGCGACGGTGATCGCGATCACGCAAGTGGGCGACAACCCCCTGGCGCGCATTGCGGACGTCGACCTTCGCGTGACGGCGACCGAATCGGGCATGAAGCGCGGCGACATCGGGTCGAGGATCGCAACGGCGCATGTGGTCGACGTGTTGTACATGGCGCTCGTCAGCCGGACGTTCGCGGACACTGTCGAGCGGCTGGAGACGACGCACGCGAAAGTCGGGCGCAAAAAGAAGGAGGCGTGGACGGATGCGGATTCGGATCGGATCTGAGGCGGCGATCGGCCGGCTGGCCGGCGAGCTGATCGTCCGGCAGCTGCGCGAGAAGCCGGACAGCGTGCTCGGGCTGGCGACGGGTTCGACCGCTCTCGTCGTTTACCGCGAATGGGTGCGGCTTTACCGAGAGGGACGGCTTCGGTTCGCGAAAGCGAGGTCGTTCAATCTGGACGAGTACGTCGGTTTGCCGAGCCATCATCCGCAAAGCTACCGGGCGTACATGCGTGAGCATTTGTTCCGGCACGTCGATCTTCCGGAAGATTCGGCGATGATTCCGGACGGGACGGCGGCCGACCCTGAGGCGGAATGTAGGCGGTACGAGGCTGCGATTGAGGCGTGCGGCGGCATCGACTGGCAGCTGCTCGGCATCGGGCGTAACGGCCATATCGGTTTTAACGAACCGGGTCCTTGTCTTCAGGCGAACACCCACGTTGCGGAATTGGCCGAGGAGACGCGCAAGGCAAACGCGCGCTTTTTCAGCTCGCCGAATGAGGTGCCGCATCGGGCGATCACGGTCGGGATGGGCGCTATTTTGAAGGCGCGCCGGATCGTGCTGGTCGCGATCGGCGAGGAAAAGGCGGCCGCCGTCCGAGACGCGCTTGCGGGGCCGGTGACGACGTGGGTGCCGGCGTCGTTTTTGCAGTTGCATCGCGACGTGACGGTGTTGCTCGACGACGGAGCGGCGTCGATGCTTCCGGACCGGCTGCGGGAGCAGGCGGCGCGGATCGGCGAAAGGGGTGACGCGGCGTGAACCGCCCGTCGCTTTGGCTCGTCGGCCGCATCGCGACCGGCGACGGTACGCTGCCGTTCGACGGAGTGATCGGCATCGAAAACGGCCGGATCGCGGAAGTCCGCGTCGGGCGCGAGACGGCACCGAAGCCGGCGGGCGACGGCCGGAGCGGGCCGACGGTCGTCGACGTCGGCGACCGGTGGATCGTGCCGGGATTCGTCGATCTGCACGTGCACGGCGGGGCGGGCGCGGACGTGATGGACGGCGATCCGGAGGCGCTGGCCGTCATGTGTCGGCATCATCTTCGCCACGGCACGACGTCGCTGCTTCTGACGACGATGACGGCTCCCGATGACCGGATCGAGCGGGCGCTTCAGGCGGCGGCCGCGTTTCGGCGTGGACACGAGTGGGGAACGCTTGCGCTCGGTGTTCATCTGGAAGGCCCGTTTATCAGTCCTCGCTGGCCGGGGGCGCAACATCCCGCACATATCCGACCGGCGGATGCGGATCGGGTGCGCCGGTGGGCGCGGATCGAACCCGGCCTCGTCCGGATGCTGACGCTGGCGCCGGAGACGGAAGGCGCGCGGGAGACCGTACTGGAAGCCGTCCGGCACGGCATCGTCGTCGCCTGCGGCCATACCGACGCAACGTACGAGCAAGTGCGCAAGGCAATCGGCTGGGGCGTGCGCCACGCTGTCCACTGTTACAACGCAATGCGGCCGTTCCGGCACCGCGATCCGGGGACGCTCGGCGCCGTCTTGCTGTCGACGGAGCTGACGACGGAGCTGATTCTGGACGGGCACCACCTGCATCCGGCGGCCGCCCGGCTCGCACTCGGGTGCAAGCGCGACCGCGTCTGCCTTGTCACCGACGCGATCCGCGCCTCGGGCATGCCCGACGGCGAGTACGAGCTCGGCGGACTCACCCTGACCGTGAAAGACGGCGTCGCCAGAACGGCGGACGGACAATTGGCCGGCAGCACCCTGACGATGGATCGCGCGCTCGGCTATCTGGTGCGCGAACTGGGCGTGCCGCTGCACGAGGCGGTCCGCCATGCGACGCGCATTCCCGCGGACGTGATCGGTGCGTACCGGAAAGGTCGGATCGCGCCGGGCGCGGACGCCGATCTCGTCGTCCTCGAGCCGGATGCGGTGCGCGTCGAACGCGTGATGGTCGGCGGGCGGTGGGCGGATTAGAGAATTTTATCCCCCTTTTGGCGAAATGTCGGTCTGTGGGCGTTTTCGCCGGGCCTCTATAATCGGAGACAGAAAGGCCGAGCAGGCCTTCAACATCCGAAGGAGGTTACCGACGAATGCGGGGGAAACGACTCGTATGGACGTTGGCGTGCGGTGTGCTGGCGTCCGGCATGTTGCTGGCGGGTTGCGGCGGCAAGTCGTCCGGCGGCGAATCCGGCGGGGCTCAGGCGAGTGTTCAGCCGAGCGCGCAGCCGAGTGCGGAAAAAGCTGAACCGTTCACGATCACGCTCCGCCACACCCAGATCAAGGACACGCAGAAAAAGCGGCTGGCGATGCTGCAGGACGTCGTCAAGGCGACGGAGAACGAAGTGCCCGGCCTCAAAATCGAACTGGACGGCGTCGAGGACAAGGTGAACCGTTTCGAAAAACTGCGCGCCGAGATGGCCGCCGGCAATCCGCCGCAAATTTTCGACCTGTTCGGCGGCACCGATACGCGCGACTATGTGAAGGCGGGCCGGCTGCTCGACGTGACGCCGATACTGGAAGAGCTCGGGCTGAAGGACAAGTTTTACAGCCTAGCCGAATTCACCGTCGACGGCAAAGTGTACGGACTGCCGATGGCCGGTTATGTCGAAGGGCTGTACTATAACAAGAAAATTTTCGCCGACAACGGCGTTCAGCCGCCGAAGACGTGGGACGAGCTGTTGAAGGCGGCCGAAACGTTCAAGTCCAAGGGCATTACGCCGTTTGCGCTCGCATCGAAAGACGCCTGGGTCATCAACATGATGATGAACACGATGTGGGTGTACACGGCGGGGCCGACGTCGGTGGAAGACATCGTCGCCGGCAAAAAGAAATGGAACGACCCCGACATGCTCGACGCGTTCAAGAAATACGAAACGCTCGTCAAAAAAGGCTACTTCCAGGAAGGCAACCTGGCGCTGGCCTATGCGGAACAGCAGAACAAGTTCGCGGCCGGCGAGGCGGCGATGGTGTTCGACGGCTCGTGGGCGAACACGCCGCTGACCGACCCGGAAAAATCGAAAGTGGCAAACGACGTCGGTTTCATGCTGTTCCCGGCGCTCGGAGGGCCCGGCGACGGCTACATCAACGGCGGTTGGTCGAACGGTTACGGCTTTTCGGTCAAAGTCAAAGACAACCCGCGCGAGCTCGCGGCGGTCAAGGCGTTCATCAAAAACATGTACAACGAGCAGATGCAGAAGCGCCAGCTGCTTGAAGAAGGCATGCTGCCGGCGTTGAAGCTCTCCGACACGAGCGGCGTCAAGCCGATCATCGCCGAAATCTTGAGCGTCAGCAGCGCCGCGAAGGGGACGTTCCCCGCGTTCGACAGCATCGTGCAGCCGAAGGTGCGCGAGGCGCTGGAGCGCGGCATGCAAGAGTTGCTGGGCGGCCGGACGACTCCCGAAAAATTGCTCGAAAACTTGCAGAAAGTGCAGGAAGAAGCCAACCGGGGTTCGTGACGATCCCTTGTCGGCTCGGCGGACGCCGCATCCGTCGGCGTCCGCCGGTTTTTCCCCATTGAAAGGGTGAGGACCGCATGAACCGGACGCTCCGGGACCCGATCGCCTATTTTGTGTTTGTGGCGCCTTCGTTGGCGTTGTTCCTGACGTTTTTCGCCTATCCTCTTCTGTCCGCTCTTCGATACGGATTTACGGAGTGGAACGGTGTAAGCCCGGCGAAATTCAACGGCCTGGCCAATTTCGCGCGGGCTTTGTCGGACCCGGATTTTTGGGTGTCGGTCAAAAATAACCTCTGGTTCGTCGGCTTTTCGGTGTTCGTGCAAATCCCGTTCATTCTGTTGATCGCCGTCGTCGTTAGCGCGTTGCGCAGGGGACACGGCTTTTATAAGACGACGGTGTTTTTGCCGAGCATTCTGTCGACGGCCGTCATCGGGGTGATCTGGTCGTTCGTCTATCATCCGGAGGCCGGTCTGCTGAACCAGCTTCTGAGAAGCGTAGGGCTTTCGTCATGGGCACACGCCTGGCTCGCGGAAGAGAAAACGGCGATGCTGTCGGTGCTTGTGACGAACGCGTGGCAATGGACCGGTTTTTACGTCGTGCTAACGTTGGCCGCCATTTTCGCGATTCCGAAGGAATTGACCGAAGCGGCGACGATCGACGGGGCGGTTGGATTCCGCCGCGCTTGGTACGTGACGGTTCCGCTTATCCGTCCGGTCATCGCCGTAATGGTACTTTTGTCGGTCACCGGCGCGATGAAGGCGCTCGACATCGTATTCGTCATGACGGAAGGCGGTCCGTACGGGACGACGGAGGTGATGGCGACTTATATGTACCGGCAGGCGTACAAGCTGGGTGACTACGGCTATGCCAACGCGATCGCCATCCTGATTTTCGTGTTCACGACGGCGCTGACGCTTGCCATGCAGTATTTCAACAGGCGGACGGAGGATGTACAATGAAGACGACAGAATCGGCCGGTCGGAGCGTCGTCGCGGCGTCGTCGGACGCGCGTGCATGCAGCGGGATGCCTTTGCGGTCTCGGGCGCGAACCTTTGCGGCCTGGCGGCGATGGCCCCGACATCGCCTGTTCGAGGCGGTCGGTCATGCCGTGATGCTGACGTACGTGTTCGTGACGCTCTATCCGCTGGTGTGGGTGTTTTTCTCGTCGTTCAAGACCAACCGCGAAATCATCGAACGGCCGTGGGGATTGCCCTCGTCGCTCCGGTTCGACAACTACGTCCAGGCGTGGAGCGGATCGAAAGTCGGTACGTTTTTCTGGAACAGCCTGTACGTCAGCACGATCGCGGGTACGGCGACCGTGCTGCTCGCCGCCATGACGGCATTCGCGATCACGCGGATGCGTTTCGGCCGGCTGAGCAAAGGTGTGTCGGCCGTCTTTCTGTTCGGTCTGCTCGTACCGGCCGGTTCGCTGCTCGTGCCGCTGTACATGTTGCTGCGCGAATTGAAGCTGTACAACACGCCGCTTGCGCTGTTGTTCCCATACGCCGCGTTCGGGTTGCCGCTGACGATGTTCGTCATCGCTGCATTTTTCAAATCAGTGCCAGGCGAGCTGGAAGAGGCGGGCGTCGTCGACGGGCTCGGCGCGATCGGGCTGTTCGCGCGCGTTGTGCTGCCGATTTCGGTGCCGACGCTGGTGACCGTTTTTATCCTGAACTTTTTGTCCAATTGGAACGAATTCATCATGGCGAATCTGTTTCTGGCCAAAGAGAAATACCGGACGCTGCCGGTTGGCATGGTCGCGTTTTACGACCAGCTCAACATGAATTACGGCGGCCTGTGTGCGGCGATTATGTTCAGCGTGCTGCCGGTCGTCGCGCTGTATGCGGTGTTGCAGCAAAAAATCATTGAAGGGATTACCGCGGGAAGCGTCAAAGGTTGAAAAGCCGGCCGAAACGGGGGGGGCGCGGCGTGAACCTGCGGCGGAAAATGGCGCTTGCGTTTCTTATTTTGGTGATCACGCCGCTGTTTGCGCTAGGGGCGGAAAGCTACGCGCTGACGCAACGGTTGATCGAGCGCAAGTTCGGCGAACAGTCCGAACTGACGCTGCGTGCGATCGGCCGGAATATCCGTTACGTATTCAAGGAGGCGAACTATTTCAGCGATTTCTGGATGGTCAAGGAACCGATCCAGACGCTCTACCGGATGCTCGACCGCGGTCAGGCCGACCCGTCCGCATGGCCGGAATACGAAAACACGCTGCGGCAGACGCTGCTGACGTATGCGCCGATCCAGTCGGTGACCCTGTACGGCATGAACGGGCTGACGGTGCGCGCCGGCCGCGAGTTTTTGCCGACGGTGCCGTATGATCGGCTTGTGCGGCATCCGTTTTACCAGGAGGTGCTGCGTCGCGACGGCGTCCCGAAGTGGATCGGCCCGGGGGAATTGCCCGAGCTGACCGGCGACGCGCGGTTTTTCGATCAGGTTCGCGTCGTCAAGGATTTTTATACGATGGACAACCGCGGTGTCCTGTGGGTTAGGTTTTATTTTAATGAATTTGACAAAATATTTCAATCTTATAAAGTTGGAGGAAGTCAAGTTTATCGGTTTTTGATCGTCGGCGCGAACGGGCTCGTGTTGTACGACAGCAGACATGAGCTGGAAGGACGGACGGCGGTGGAGTTGCTCGGAAAGCTAGCGCCCGACGGCGTCCGCTCTGCGTCGGGCAAGGCGCCGTTTCTCGGAACGGAAAGCGTCGTCGCGTCGGAGCCGCTCGGGCTGGAGCCGTTCGGTGCTGACCGGTGGTCGATCGTCGCGATCGCACCTTGGTCGTATGTTTCCGGCGAGGCGAACCGAATGATCCGGACGATGGCGACGGCGGCGGCGGCGTGTCTCGTGCTGGCGTTCGTGTTCAATTATGTATTCGTTCACCGGCTCGTCCTTTTTATATTGAAAGTGGTGTCGTCGATGCGGCGGGTGGAGCACGGCGATCTGACCGCTCGGATTCGCGCACGCGGCAACGACGAGACGACGGCGCTCGCCGTCGGGTTCAACCGGCTCGTCGAACGGGTATCCGAGCTGCTCGACGAGGTGCGCCGCCAGGAAGAACGCAAGAAGGAAGCCGAACTGATGCTGATGCAGGCGCAGATCAAGCCGCATTTTCTGTTCAACACGCTGGAATCGATCAACGTGCTGGCGGTTCAGAACCGCGGCCGGGAAGTCGGCCAGATGGTGCAGCGGCTCGGCGCCCTGCTTCGCGCCAGCATCCGGCCGGAGGAAGAAGTCGAGGTCCGGCAGGAAATCGAACATCTGAGGAATTATTTAGAGATTCAGTCGTTCCGGTTTACGGACCGTTTCGACTACGAGATCGACGTGCCGGAGGACCTGATGGAATGCCTTATGCCGAAACTGACGCTTCAGCCGCTCGCCGAAAACGCGCTTCACCACGGTCTGGACGGTCTCGGGAGAAAAGGACGGCTTCGCGTCTGGGCGCGTCTGGAGCCGTGCGGGCTGGCATTTTATGTGGAAGACGACGGCCGCGGCATACCGGCGGAACGACTGGCGGTGTGCTCGACCGACGGTCGTACTGGATCCGGCACGGGCATCGGGTTGCGCAATGTCGCCGACCGCATCCGTCTGAGATACGGGCCGCGGTACGGCGTTTTCGTATGCAGCCGGGAAGGGGAGGGGACGACGGTCAAATGCGTGCTGCCACCGACTCGCAGACCGGATCCGAGGTGCGGCTGAAAGTACTGATCGCCGACGACGAACGGCACATTCTCGACAATTTGCGGACGGTCCTGCCGTGGGAAGAGATGGGGTTCGACGTCGTCGGCCTCGCTCAGAGCGGCGAACAGGCGCTGGAGCTGGCGGAACGGTTCGGTCCGGATCTGGTGTTGTCGGATATCCGGATGCCGAATATGGACGGGCTCGCGTTTGTGGAGCGTTTGAAAGAGTTGCGCCCCGACGTCGAGGTGCTGATGATTACGGGCTATCAGGATTTCGAGTATGCCCGCGCGATGATCCGGCTCGGTGTGCGCGATTACATTCTGAAGCCGATCGATTACGAGAAACTGGAGGAGACGATCCGCATTCTGGCCGATTCGCTGCGGGAACGCCGCCGGCGCGAACGTTTGCGGGAGTCGGAATGGCGGGAGCTGTCGACGCTGGCGTATCATAAGCTGTTGCACGATTTGCTCGTCGGCCATTCCGGTCTTCGGCTCAAGTATTATTCTCCGCTCGACGAGGCGTTCGGCGCGGGCATCGATTTGGAACGGACGCGGTTTGTTTTTCTTTTGGCAGATTTGGAAGATTTCGCGTCAACGCGGCTCTTTTGGGGTGAAAACGAGCGGAAGCTATGGAATTTTGCCGTCCGCAACATCTTGCAGGATGCGGTGCGCGACTTCGGACCGCGGGCGGCAGTGGTGCAGATGAGGCACGGCGAGTGGTGCGTGCTGGTCGAGACGGCCGGACGGCCGTCCCCGACGTTTAAGAGTGAAGTGGAAGGATGGGCGGAACGTCTGCGCGACGCAGTGTTCCGCCATGCGAAGTGCCGGCTCGTGTTTGCCGCGTTCGGCCGTCCGGTGCCGGCGGAGCGGCTTGCGGAGGCGTACCGGGCGCTTCGGCGCAAAATCCAGCTGGCCGTCTGGAAGTCGGAGCCGTTCGTTTGGACGGACGGCACGGAATGGAAGCCTGGGGGCCGGCCCGCGGAGCCTCTGTCCGAACATCGTGCGGCCGTCGCTTCGACGGACGGGGCACGCGAACGCCTGCACGACGAATTGTGGGAGATGGCCGACGCCGTGTCGCGAAGTTTCCGGCAGCACGATCCGGACGGCGTCGAGCAGGCGCTTCGTCGGCTGGACGAGCGGCTGGAGACGCTCGGCGAAGACTCGTGGGAGCGGCTGGAGCATGTGCTGCGGTTCGTCATCGTGCAGCTGATGCGGGACATGCGGGAGCTCGGTGTTTTACGTGAGGCGGAAGAGGAAGAAATGTGGGGACAATTGGCGTCTTGCGAAGATTTGCGCGACGCCCGTGAGTTGCTTAGAGAGTTGGTGGCCCTCGGCGGCCGGGGAATGCGCGGCAAGAAGAACGCGGAAGCGTTGATGCTGGCGGCAAAGGATTATATCGACCGCCATCTCGGCCAGCCGTTCGGGCTGGAGGACGTCGCCGACGCGCTCGGCATCAGCTACAGTTACTTCAGCCTGTTGTTCAAGCAGCATTTCGGCGCGACGTTCGTTGAGTACGTCACCCGCGAGCGGATCGAGCGGGCGAAATGGCTGCTGGAACGGACCGACCGGTCGATTACCGACATCGGCAAGGCGGTCGGCTACGCGGAACGGAGGTATTTTACGAAAGTGTTCCAGAAGCTGACGGGGGTCATTCCGTCGGAATACCGCGCGATGCGCAGGCAGGCGGCCGCGGCGGCGGAGCGGCGCGAAACGGACCGGACGGACGGGCATGAAACGGATCGGCAGGCGGAGCGGAAAGGGGACGATGTTTAATGTTGTCGCTGCGGGAAAAAATCGGACAGTTGTTTGTCTGCGGCTTTTACGGAACGGAACCCTCCCCGGAGATTCGCGCCCTGATCGAAAACGGCGGACTGGGGGGGGTCGTCTATTTTCGGCGCAATGTCCGGGACCCCGAACAGGTTCGCCGGCTGTCGGACGAATTGCAGCGGATGGCGCGCGGGCGGGGGCTGCCGCCGCTGGCGATCGCGATCGATCAGGAAGGCGGCATGGTGTCGCGGCTCGTCCGCGGCGTGACGCCGATGCCCGGGGCGATGGCGATCGCCGCCGCCGGCGATCCGGACGACGCTTATCGGGCGGCCCGGGCGGTCGGCCGGGAGTTGCGCGCGCTCGGGATCACGTGGAATTTCGCCCCTTGTCTGGACGTCAACTGCAATCCGCGCAATCCGGTCATCGGCGTGCGGTCGTTCGGCGGTTCGCCGGAGGCGGTCGCCGAATTCGGCGCGCGCCAGATCGCCGGTTATCAGGACGCCGGCGTGGCGGCGACGGCGAAACATTTTCCCGGCCACGGCGACACGGACGTCGATTCCCATCTCGGTCTGCCGCGCGTCGGCCATTCGCCGGAACGGCTGGAGCGCGTGGAGCTGGCGCCGTTTCGCCGCGCCGTCGAGGCGGGGGTCGACGCGATCATGACGGCGCATGTCGTGTTTCCGGCGTATGAGCCGACGGGGGTTCCGGCGACGTTGTCCCGCAGCGTGTTGACCGGTTGTTTGCGCGAACGGCTCGGTTTTGAGGGGCTGGTGGTGACGGACTGTCTGGAGATGCAGGCGATTTCGCGGACGGTCGGGGTCGCGGAAGGCGCGGTGCGGGCGATTGCGGCGGGCGCCGATCTCGTGCTGGTCAGTCACACTTACGAATGGCAGAAGACGGCGATGGAGGCGGTGGTTGAGGCGGTCCGACACGGCGAGCTGGGGGAGGATCGGATCGAGCGGTCGGTGGAGCGCGTTTTGCGGTGGAAGGAGCGGCGGGGGATGGGTCAGCCGTCGGAAGACGGGCTGGAGACGCTCTTGGCCCCGGAGCATGTCGCCGTTTGCCGGCGCATTTGTGAGCGGGCGGTGACGATGGTGCGCGACGGCGGCGATCTGCCGCTCGACCGCGGCGAGCCTGTGCTCGTCGTGTGGCCGGAGGTGCGGGTGCGGACGGAGGTGGATGAGCCGTCGGAGGAGACGGAGACGCTCGGGTTTTGGCTGGAGCGCGCCGGGATGCGGGTGGAGGAGCACCGGGTTGGTCTATGTCCGGACGAGCTGGAAGCGGAGTCGGTGCTGGAGGCATGCGGGCGGTACAATCAGGCGGTCTTGCTGGCGTACAATGCGCTGTTTTATCCGGAACAGGTGCGGCTGATTCGGCAGGTGTCGGAGCGGATGCGCGGCCGGCCGGGAGTCCGGCTGGTCGGCGTGTCGGTGCGCAATCCTTACGACGCGCCGCTGTTCGGGGAGATCAGGACGTTTCTGGCGTGTTATGAAAATCGGCCGGAGATGATGCGCGCGCTCGCGGGCGTGTTGTTGGGCGAGGGTTCGGCGCGCGGGAGGTTGCCGGTGGCGATGTGATCGAGTGCGGTTGGCGATCGTCCGGCGGATGGAGGCGCCGTCCGGACCGGGCGTTCGATGCGCGTTATTTGCGTGCGGGAGGATGATGCGGTTCCGGCGGTTTGTTATGGCGTGGTCGATCAACCGGGACCGGTATGAGATTTGTATCGATTGCCTTGAATGAAAAACATGTCAAGCCCCCCGAGGGTTCCGGGGGGCTTGATGCTGTCTTCGGCTTGTTCCGGGAAAGACGATCGATTATGCTTGCCCTTCCGCCAGTGCACGGATGCGCTCGACCGGCAGGCCGGTCACCTCGGCGACCGTGTCCGCGTCCATCCCGCGCGCGAGCAGGTTCCGCGCTACATCCATTTTTCCTTGCTGCAGACCTTGCTGCAGTCCCTCCGCGCGGCCTTCCTCGCGCGCGCCCTCCAGCATCGACGCCTGGTCGCGCAAAAACTTCTGCCGCGCCTCGTACCGCCAACGCGCCTCCTCGCTCTGGCTCAAAATCTCCAGCGTCGTCATCGCCTTCTTCAACGCCGGCTCCTGCATCGCCAACACCTCCCACTGCTCCCGCCCGATCCCCTTCAAAAACAACAGCCAGTTCGTCAACCCGCCTTCCACCGGCGCTTCTTCCTCCCGCAGCTTCGGCAGCTCCATGAAATGCAGCTCCAGATCGTCCGTCAGCCCGATCCCCGTCCGGTCTTCCTTCAAGTGAAACACGTTGTGCACCTGCGCATTCGGCAAAAACGCGAAGTTCAAAATGTTGATCGCCACCGTCCGCCGCAGCTTCCGGTACTGTTCACCTTCCGACAGCTGGCTCGTGTACAGCTTCGCCCAGTAAAACAGCGTGCGCTTTTCGATGTCGTACCGGTTGAACAGCTGGATTTCGACGTTGACGAGCGTGCCGTCGGCGGCACGGGCGCAAATGTCAAGGATGGACTGCTTGTCGTCGGGGGCGTCCTTATCGGTGTAAGGGTTGAGCAGGACGATCTCGGTCAGCCTCGGCCTGCCGGCGTCCTCGAACGTGCGGTTGAGGAACGCCAGCAGGACGTCCTTGTTTTCCTCGCTGCCGAAGATGTGTTTGAAGACGAAGTCGTTTTTCGGGTCGAGCAGGTCGGTCATCGGCAAAGCCTCGCGAAAAATGGGATTGCTGGATTCAGTATAGCATGCGCGCAGCGCCGTCTGCAAGCATAACCGACAGCCGATCGCGCCCCGTCTCGGAAGGGCTTACCGGTGTTTTGCCCGGTTACTCCTCAAACGGATTGGGAAGAAAATCTTCTTTCCGGATATAGCCCGATTCGCCGCCGGGACCATACACCAGGTAGACTTTCCCCGGCAGGTCGACGATCGCGCCCGGAAGTTCTTCGGCAATGGAGGCATGGCCGTTCCACACGTCGTTTCTCGGTTGTTTCGTCGTCACGTCGTAGACGGTCGCTCCCGGCCGGATGCGGCCGTCGCGCGCCTTTTCCGGCGAATACGGCTCAAGGGCGGAAGCCGGCACCCATTGGTCGGCGCCGTAAGCCGCTTCGCCGCGCATGAATTCCACGGCGTACCAGGCGTCGTCGAACGATTTGAGCAGACGCACCACCGTGCCTGGCCCAAGTTTCTGCACGGCGGGATCGTCTTTGCAGCTTTCGGCCTCGGCTTCGGACAAAGGAACCGGCGCAATCTGGACGCAGACCGGCCGCGACACGATCCGAACTTCCGGTGTAATGGTGCGGACGCGTTCGGCGTCTTGGGTGAAATACCAGACCGGGATCCAGCCGCTCTGCTCGACGCGCGCGAAACCGTCTTTCAGCTCGGCGATCCGGTACGCTTGACCGAATTCGCCTACAAATGCGGGGTTGACCGATTTAACGGCCGACAGCTGCATATTGGCCGCGATATCGGTTTGCAGCGTGTAGGTATCGCCGATGCGAATATCGCTGTCGCCGCTGAATTCGGATTTGTCGGGAAGCAACTTGCATCCAACGAACGTCCATAAAAGGAATATTAATCCAAACAACCGGATGTGCTTCATGAAAACATCACTCCGTTTTTTTTCGTTCAGTCTCGTCGAGAACAGACGGCTACTCCTCGAACGGATTGGGCAAAAAATCTTCTTTGCGAATGTAACCCGATTGACCTTGTGAACCATAAATCTTATAAATGCGATCGGGAAGGCCGACACTCGAACCCGGAAGTTCTTCGGCGATCGAAGCATAACCGCGCCATGCGGATGTTCGCGGCTGTTTCGTCTCCACATCGTATACAATAGCGCCCGGCCGGATGCGTCCGTCGCGCGCCTTCTCCGGCGAATACGGCTCAAGGGCGGAGGCCGGCACCCATTGCCACTGATTGGCCAGGAGTACGGACTCCCCCCCGGCGAATTCGACGGCATACCACTTGTCGTCGTACGATCGCAGTAGGCGAACAACGGTGCCTTCTTTCAACTTCTGGGCGGCAGGGTCGTTCAAACAGTTTGCGGTCTCGGCTTCAGACAGAGGAACCGGCACGATCTGGACGCAGACCGGCTGCGACACGATCCGGACTTCCGGTTGGATGGAACGAACGCGCTCGATCTCTTTGGTAAAATACCAGATCGGGATCCAGCCGCTTTGCTCGACGCGGGCAAAGCCGTCTTTCAGTTCGGCGATCCGGTACGTTTGGCCGGATTTCGCTTCAAAAGCCGGGGCGGCGTAGGAAACAGCCGCAGGTTCCCGTTTCGCGCCGATATCGGCGCGTAAGGTATAGGTGCGGCCGACACGCAGGTCGCTCTCTTCGTTCGATCCGGCAGGCTGCAAGGCGCAACCTGCGGCAAGAACGAGAAGCAGCAGTCCTGCCGTTACGATCGTCAACTTCTTGTTCATGTGATCATTCCCTTTCCGAAATCTTCTCTCCAAAATCCTACTCTCATTCTACTCTTCACCCGGCGAAACTGTCTAACACTTTTGTGACTTCTTGAGCGGTTCGAACCATCGGGTGAAAACGCGCCTGCCGGCGTCGACCCGGGGGGTTCGGCGCGACGGGCGACGTGATTTTTTCATATTGCAATCTCGCGCGAACATTGTATACTACCAGATAGTATCATATTCAACAAAACATCAGCGGGCCGTGCCGCAAAGGTCGCCCGGGCGGAGGGAGGCGGGATGAGCTCCGATGATCGAACTCGTCGACATTGAAAAGTACTACTCCCCTGACAGGCCGGTCATCCGGAAGCTGTCAATGACGATCCGCGAAGGGGAGTTTCTGACGTTTCTCGGTCCGAGCGGCTGCGGTAAGACGACGCTGCTTCGGATCATCGCGGGCCTGGAGCGGCCGACGCGCGGAGACGTGTTTCTTGCGGGAAGTCGGATTACGCATCTGCCCCCTTACCGGCGGGACGTCAACCTGGTGTTTCAGCAATACGCGCTGTTTCCCCACATGACGGTCCGCGAAAACATCGAGTTCGGCCTGCGCATGAAAAAGATCGCCCCCGCCGAACGCGCCCGCCGGATCGAAGACGTCATGCGGCTGACCCAGATCGAGGAACTGCGCGACCGTTATCCGCACCAGTTGTCCGGAGGCCAGCAACAGCGCGTCGCCATTGCCCGTGCGATCGTCAACGAGCCGAAAGTGCTATTGCTCGACGAACCGCTCAGCGCGCTTGATTTCCAACTGAGGAAGGAGCTGCGCGCCGAACTGAAGCAACTGCAGCACCGGCTCGGCATGACGTTCGTCTATGTGACGCACGATCAAGAAGAAGCGATGGCGATGTCCGACCGGATCGCGGTCATGAACGACGGCGTCGTCGAACAGATCGGGACGCCGGACGACATTTACCACCGTCCGGGCAGCCTGTTCGTCGCGACGTTCGTCGGCGAAAGCAACATCATCCGCGCCGGCGGCCGTTGCCGCGCGGTGCGGCCGGAGAAGGTGCGGCTTTTTCCCGGCGAAACGCTGAACGGATCTGCGCGGTGCCGCGGGACGATCGAAGACGTCGCGTTCATGGGCAGTCTGTACCGTATCCGGATTTGCGCCCAGCCCGAGGGTAGCCGGCTGACCGTCTACCAGTACGGCGACGAGGGTAGAAAATGGCGCATCGGCGCCGCGGTCGACGTCGAATGGTCGCCGGATGATGAGGTCGAGCTGAACGCATGAGGGGCCCGGTTTGGTTGTTGTGGCCGGGTTTGGCGTATCTCGCGTTTTTTCTGTGGGCGCCGACGGCGCTCGTCGTCGCCGTATCGTTTGCCCGCCGCGACGCGTACGGTGCGGTGCGCTGGGAATGGAACGCGGACAATTACGCGCGGATGTTGGACCCGCTCTATTTGCGCATTTTCGCGGAGTCGGCGGGATTGGCGGCGCTGTGTACGCTGATATGCTTGGCCGTCGGGTATCCGCTGGCTTATTACATTTCCATTCAGGACAAGCAACGGCAGCGGCGGTGGCTGTTCGCCGTCATGATGCCTTTTTGGATCAATTTCCTCGTGCGCACGTACGGATGGATTTTGCTGCTCCAGAACCAGGGAGTCGTCAATACGGCCTTGCGGCAGCTGGGATGGATCGAGCGGCCGCTGTCGCTCATGTACAACCCCGGTGCCGTGCTCGTCGGGTTCGTCTATACGCTGCTTCCGTTCATGATTTTGCCGATTTACGTTTCACTGGAGCAGATCGACCGCAAGCTGTTCGACGCGGCGGCCGATCTCGGAGCGAGCCCGGTCCGCAGGTTTCGCCACGTCACGTTTCCGCTGACGCTGCCGGGGACGGTCGCGGGTTGCGCCCTTGTGTTCGTGTCGGCGCTCGGGCTGTTCGTCGTCTCCGATTTGCTCGGCGGTTCGAAAACGATGCTCTGGAGTAATCTGATCCAGAACCAGTTTCTGTCGGCGCGGGACTGGCCGTTCGGCGCGGCGCTGTCGGCGGCGATGATGCTGTTTTCGGCCGCCGTCGTGTTCGCCGGTTACCGCCTGGCGCGCGTTCGCCTCGGCGAGGGGGGGATCGGATGAATCCGGACGCTCGTCTCCGCGGGCTGCGGCTGTACGCGTGGGCGGTCGTCGCTTTTCTGTATGCGCCGATCGCGCTGATCGTCCTTTATTCGTTCAACGCGTCGCGGTTCAGCGCGGCGTGGGGCGGCTGGACATGGAAATGGTACGCGTCGCTGTTTCGCAACGATCTGTTGCTGGAAGCGACGCGCAACAGTCTCATGATCGCCGTCGCAAACGCTTTCGCCGCCACGTGTCTCGGCACGCTGGCCGCACTCGGCGCGCACGCGCTGAAGCGTCGGGCGCGGGCGGCGGCGCGGGGCGTTTTTTATTTGCCGATTCTGGTGCCGGACATTGTGATGGGGTTGTCGCTGCTCGTACTGTTCAGCCGGTTGGCGATACCTCTGGGAAAATGGACGGTGCTCGCCGCCCACGTGACGTTCAGCCTAGCTTACGTCTACGTGCTCGTTGCCGCCCGGCTGGAGGCGCGCGATCCGCGGCTGGAAGAGGCGGCGCAGGATCTCGGCGCCGACCGGTGGCGGACGTTCCGCCACGTGACGCTGCCGCTTCTTTCGCCGGCGGTCGTCGCCGGGGCGCTCGTGTCGTTCACGCTGTCGATCGACGACTTCATGATCACGTTTTTCGTCTCGGGGCCGGAGTCGACGACGCTGCCGCTTTACGTCTACGGCCTCGTGCGGCGCGGCATTTCGCCGGAAGTCAGCGCGCTGTCGACGCTGCTCGTGGTGCTGACGGCCGTTCTCGTCGCGCTGGCGGAACGGTTTCGCCGGCGGCCGTAAGGTTTGGTTCGCGCAATAAAATTTTCATGTACTTGAAGGAAGGTGGTCCCTCATGCGCATCGGCCGTTTCCATACGGCGAAACACTGGCGCGCCTTTGCGGCGGCCGGTCTGATTGCGGCGGCAGCTCTGGTCGGTTCGGCGGGCTGCGCGTCGAAGGAAAAACTGTACCTGTACAGCTGGGCCGATAATTTCGACGCGGGGGTGCTCGACGAATTCGAGCGCAAGTTCGGCGTCTCCGTACGGTACGACACGTTTTCGAACAACGAGGAGCTTTTGGCGAAAATTCAAGCCGGCGGCGCGCGGTACGACCTGATCCAGCCGTCCGACTATATGGTGGCGACGATGATCCGGCTCGGCCTTCTGGAAAAACTGGACAAGAACAACATCCCGAATTTGAAAAACGTGGGAAAACGGTTTTTAAATCCCGTGTACGATCCGAACAACGACTATTCGGTCATTTATACATGGGGCATTACCGGCATCGCGTACAACAAGAAATATGTGACCGATCCGATCGACAGCTGGCAGGCACTCTGGGATCCGAAGTACAAGGGCAAACTGATCCTGCTCGACGATTCGCGCGAAGTGCTCGGCATGGCGCTGAAAAAGCTCGGCTATTCGAACAGCACGCAGAACGAATCCGAACTCGCCGCGGCTTACGAGGAGTTGAAGAAACTGCTTCCGAACGTGCTGGCGTTCGACACGGACAATATCAAGCAAAAGATGGCGTCGGAGGAAGGCTGGATCGCCTTGATGTGGAGCGGCGACGCGGCGCTCGCCGCGCAGGAAAATCCGGACATCGCCTTCGTCGTGCCCAAAGAAGGAACGACGATCTGGGCGGACAACTACGCGATTCCGAAAGGCGCACGGCACAAGGCGCTGGCGGAGTCGTTCATCAATTACATGCTGGAGCCGGAAGTCAGCGCCAAAAATTACGAGTCGATCGGCTACAGCAACCCGAATGAAAAGTCGTATCCGCTGCATTCGAAAGAGTATCGCGAAAACCGGATGATTTTTCCGACGGACGAGGAGCTGGCTCGCACGGAGTGGCTGGTCGACGTCGGCGAAAAATTGCCGCTGTACGACCGGTACTGGACGGAGCTGAAAAGCGGGGTGAAGTGAAGATTTTTTCATTTTTTTCCATGAAGTTTTCAGTTTCCTTCGCTAGACTGAGGATATCGACAAGGCTTGTGAGATACGGCGCCCTCTCGTGGAGGCTCTAAACTTTTTGTTTCGAAATTCCGAATGTATTTTGTAAAGATGAAAATCCTTAAGCGTAAGGAGGTCATTCTAGTGATGGCTCGAAGGGTTCAGGTCGTTGCGTGGGTATCGGCATTCTCAATCCTTCTAGCTGGAATGCCGGTGTTGGCGTTTGCCGATACAGAAACGCAGGTCTCCTCGGTCACGGCGGAGTCGCAGGCCGCAATCGGTTCCGAAGACGGTCAGTCGTCTACGCCTACGGATGGTCTTCGATATACCGGTTATGTTCTAAATCAAGCTATTGCCTGTGGTTGTCCGAAAGGCCGGCGCGCTTTTCTTACGCGGCAGGCCAATCCCGGCGGCAATTCTGGCGGTCCGCAAATGTCTGGGGCGGCGGTGTCGGCCGACGAGGGGACAGATGTTGACCCCGGCGACGCTCTTGCCCGATACACGGGTTATGTATTGAATCAGGCCATCGCCAGCGGAGCGGGGCGGGCCAGCGGCCGTACGCTCGGCGCCGTGACGCGGCAGGCTGGGCAGACAGGCACGTCACCGTCGCGGCCGGTCGGTGAAGTGCTGGTAGAAATCGTTGTAGAGGAGATACTCTCCGGTTTAAAAAATTGGGCTCATGAAGTGAGAAAGGAAATATCAGCTTATAGCTACAATCAATGATTGAAATGGGCTGGAGATTTCCGTTTCAAAAGCGAAACGGAGTCTCCAGCCTTTCATTGTTTTTGAACGTTAATAGTGGTGAATTCGCTTGTTTTTAGACATTTTAAAATAAACGGTCATCTTTATGTCCTCATCTGTAGAATCAACATGTTTTCACTTTTTCTTCAATCATCTAGACAGACCCCTTTTTCTTTTTTCTTGTCGGTTCGTGTATGATGGAAATCAAAAACGGAGGGATCGCGCGTGACCGAACCGATCGTACGACTTGGCGAGATCGTTCCGGATTTTACGCTGCCGTCGTCGGAAGGCCGGGACATTTCGCTGTCCGAATTTCGCGGCAAGTATGTGGTGTTGTATTTTTACCCCGCCGATCTGACGCCGGGCTGTACGCAGGAGGCGTGCGATTTCCGCGATCGACGCGCGGAGTACGAGCGGCTGAACGCCCAGGTGCTCGGCGTCAGCCCGGATCCGGTCCATTCGCATGTGAAGTTCAAGGCCAAGCACGAGCTGCCGTTTCCGCTCTTGTCCGACCCGGACTGCAAGGTGCTGGAAATGTTTGGCGTCTGGCAGCTGCGCAAGCGTTACGGGCGCGAGTATATGGGCGTCGTGCGGTCGACGTTTTTGATCGGCCCGGACGGCAGGCTTCTCCGCGAATGGCGGAATGTCCGCGTCGCCGGTCATGTCGACGAGGTGCTCGCCGAGCTGAGGAAGACGGCCGCGAAAGGAGGATCCGGGTAAGGGAGAGCGAGGAGGTGTCGTGTCGGCTGCGCGATCGGCACCACTTTTCATCAAACAAAATTTTGTATTGCTGGCCGGCAACCTTCGGCCCCCTTGCACCGGCAAGCAAGGGGGCGCAAGTTACCGGTTAGGAGGGGTTCTTCAATATGGAGGAATTATAAGGGCCTTACGATCTCCCGCAAATAAACCCGTCTGGCCGCCGTGTAACCGACGGCCTGCGCAGCGAAAAAGACGGCGGCGACGGTCAGCGCATAGCTCCAGATGTTCGACATGAGCAGATTCGCCAGCGCCTTCATCGCGAACGCCGCATGCGCGACGCTCACCAGAAACGGCAGGAAAAATACGACCGCGAGCTGGCCGCCGACGATGCGCCGCATTTCGCCGTCCGTCACGCCGATCCGGGCAAGCGACCGGTACAGCGCGCGTTCGTCCTGCAATTCCGTGAACATGCGGAAATAGATCATGCTGCCCGCCGCCGTAAAAAACAGGGCGCAGACGAACGTGCCGACGAACAGCGTCAGCGACGACGTCCGGGCCGCGTCGCGATAACCGGTGATACGCGAGCGCAGCTCGACGTTTGCCGGAGCGAATACCGACGCGCGCAACGCGGCGTCGACGTCCGCAAGCTTTTTCCAGCCGGCGAGTTCCAGGCCGTAGACCGTATAGGCGCGGTCGTGTGAAGCCGCCGACCGTTCGAGCGCGGCGTAGTCGCCGTCGTCGACGACGAGCCAGTCGAGCGCGACGGACAGATCGGTCGTATGCAAAAGTTGTTCTTCCACATCGCTCTGGGTCCAAACGACCGCGTCGGCAGGGGCGCCTTTCGCGAAAGCCGCCCGGAATACGCCGTCGGCCGGCATTTTCCAGAAGCCGCTTTTCAGGGCGCCTGGAGGTAAAATCCGGACGGCGCGGCCGGCCGGCACGTCGCGGGAGGCCGAACTGTCGGCGACTGAATCTACGGCGGCGGCGCGGTATGCGGACTCCGAAACGACGAGCGTCGGCCAGCCGTCGGCCTTGCCGTCGCCGTCTTCATCGGGATAGACGGAGACGCCGCGCAACCGCAGCTTTTTTTCGACGGCGACGTTGCGGGAAGCCAGCTCTTGTTCGACTTTTTGCAGCAGCGCTTCGTTATCGCCGCGCACGATCCACGTCCACGCATAGGGATGGGCGTCGATCGTCTGCGCGCGGAAGTCCATGTAGAAGACGTACAGCGTCCCCGCCGCGGTGATCGCGACCGCGCTGAGCGTCGCCACCGAGGCTAGAAGACGTGCATTGTCCGTCAGCTTGAACGTCAGCTGGGCGACGACGAGCAACCGGGTACCGCGCAGCGTCGAGCGCAGCCGCCGAAGCAGCCGGAGCGCGGCGACGCTGCCCTGGGTGAATAGAAAATACGTGCCGACGACGACGAGCCCGGTTACCGGAAGCATGCGGAGGACGACCGTCATCGGCGTCGACGTATAAGCCAGGACGTATCCCGCGGCGACCAGCGTTACGGCCAGCATCGCCAGCCACGGCGAGACGAGCGGCATCGGCTTCGGCGCCCGCTGGTCGCGCAGCCGCTCGACGACGGTCTTGCGGCCGAGGCGCGCCGTCGCGACGAGCAGAAGCGCCGCGAACATTCCCATAAACACGGCGTACGTCAGCGCCACCGCTTCCCACACGACCGTAAACCGGATCGGGCTGTCCATCTCGAGCAGGGCGGACAGGCCCGCCAGAAACAGCTTGGAAAACACAAGACCGGTCGCGATGCCGGCGGTCGTCGCCGCGAAGGCGATGATCGCCGTTTCCGCCGCGAGCATCCTTCGCAATTGTCCGTCGGTCATGCCGAACAGCGCCAGAAGCCCGAATTCCCGACTACGCGCTTTCAGAAACGCCGACAGCGAGTACAGGACGAAAAAGAACGCGAACGCCGCGATGATGTACTCGCAGGCGATCATGCCGCGCCGGACGTAGGCGGCCGCACGCAGACGACCGTGGACGACGTCGGGGTGCAGGATGAACTGGGCGTACAGGAAAAAGATCGCGGAAGCCAGCGCGCTGCTCAGGAAAAAGGCGGCGTATCGTCTCGCGTTGCCGCGGACGTTAGCCCAGGCCAGGTCCCGCAACTTCACCGAAAGGTCCCCCCAATACGCCGAGCGCGTCGAGAATACGCTGGAAAAACAGTTGCCGGCTGTCGCCGCGCCGGATTTCCGAGAACAACCGGCCGTCCTTGACGAACACGACGCGGCCGGCGAAGCTCGCCGCAAA
This sequence comes from Candidatus Reconcilbacillus cellulovorans, assembly GCA_002507565.1. GTDB lineage: Bacteria > Bacillota > Bacilli > Paenibacillales > Reconciliibacillaceae > Reconciliibacillus > Reconciliibacillus cellulovorans. The sequence continues at coordinate 27,633 of MOXJ01000019.1, read as the reverse complement.
CGGGTCGTGCGTCACCATCAGCACGGTCGTCCCGCGGTTTTCGTTCATGTCGCGCAATGCCGCCATCACGTCGTACGCGGACTTCGAATCCAGGTTGCCCGTCGGTTCGTCCGCCAGCACGACGGCCGGTTCGTGGATGAGCGCCCGCGCGATGGCGGCGCGCTGCTGCTGGCCTCCGGACACTTCGTAGGGGCGTTTGTCGAGAATGTCGGCGATATTCAGATGCCGCGCAAGCTCCGAAAGACGCGCTTCCATCTCGTCCGGCTGCGTCCGGTCGAGCGCGAGCGGCAGGAGAATGTTTTCGCGCAAGGTCAGATTGTCGAGCAGGTTGAAGTCTTGAAACACGAAGCCGATGCGCCGCCTGCGGAACAGCGCGAGATCGCGCCGGGACAGCGTCGCCGGATCGGTTCCGTCGATCCGCACCGAGCCCGACGTCGGCCGGTCGATGCCGGCGAGCAGATTGAGCAGCGTCGTCTTGCCGCTGCCCGACGGCCCCATGACGGCGGTGAATTCCCCGCGCCGCACGTCGAGTGTGATGCCGTCCAGCGCCTTGCGCAGCGCGCCGCCGGAAGAGCCGTAAATTTTCGTCAACGACTCCGCCCGCAGCACGATGCCGGCTTGCTCATCGGTCGCGGGGGCCGCCGTGCGTGTCTGTTCCGGGGTTTCGATCGTCTCGAGCATGTCGTGCATCCTCGGTCCCTCCGATTTTCAACGTACCATGAGTCGGCGGGAACATTCCATCGATTCGGCTTACAGAGCGTCCGGGATTTCTTACATTTCTGCAAGGAGGTCTCGCTTGGGACGGCTCGGAAGGTTCGGGTCGCCGCATGGGTATCGGCGTTTTCCATCCTTTTGGCCGGGATTCCCTCGTTGGCGTTTGGCGATACGGAACCGCAACTCTCTTCAGTTACGGCGGCGTCGCAGACGGCGGTCGATTCCAGCCGACGGCCAGTCGTCTCCATCCAACGATGGTCTCCGCTATTCCGGATATGTTCTGAATCAGGCCATTGCCTGCGGTTGTCCGCACCGTTCTAGCGGCAAAACGCTCGGCGCCGTCACGCGCCAGGCCGGCCCGACGGGAGGTTCGCCGTCGCCGACGATCGGTGAAGTGGTGGAAAACGTCCTGGAGGCGGCGGGCTCTAGCCTCGAGATCATGATGCGGTCCGGAAAGGGCTGGAGCTTCCCGTTTCAAGATCGAACGGCAGCTTCAGCCTTTAAATTTTTGCTTTTAGGTGGTGAATCCGCCCGTTTAAATACCGATGTTGCGACAGATGTCGTCGGTGGCGGCGATCGACCGCGTTTCGAAGCGGACGGTCACCGTCGTGCCCTCGCCGGGCCGGGAAACGAGTTCGATGCGATGGCCGAGCCGGTCGAGCACCTGTTTGGCCAAATAAAGCCCCATGCCGGTCGCTTCGCGGGTTTTTCGGCCGTTTTCTCCGGTAAAAAACGGTTCGAACACGCGCGGCACATCTTCCGGCGGAATGCCGATGCCTTCGTCCGCGACCGTCAGGCGGGCGCCGGACGGCTCGCGGGCGACGGCGACGCGGACGACCGGGCGCGTCCGGCCGGCAAGAGCGGAATATTTGATCGCATTGGACAGAAGCTGATGCAGAACAAATCTGATCCATTTCGGGTCGGTTTCCGCCTCGATGCGCGGGGCGTCCGCTTCCAGGCGCGGCGCGACGCCGGAGCGGATGAACGCCGTCTTGCGCTCGGCGATACACGCGCGGGCGAGGGCGACGAGATCGGTGCGGCGGACGGCCAGATCGGTCTCCGGCCGGCCGAGTCGCGCGGCGTGCAGCATCGCGTCGAGGCCGTCGGCCAGCCGTTCGGTTTCTTCGCGCAGGCTGTCCAGCCAGGCGGCCGCTTCCTCCGGACGCGACCAGTCGGGCGTCTGTTCGAGCGACAGCGAGATGACCGACAGCGGCGTTTTCATCTGATGCACCCACAGCTGCACGTATTCGAGGTGGCGTTCGTGGCCGCGGCGCGTTTCCGCCAGCTCCGTGAAAAAAGCCCTGTGCGCGTCGTGCAATCGGCGGACCAGTTCCGCCTCTTCGGCGGTGACGGGGCTGCGCACGCGCAGTGCGTCGTCGAGGGCGCCGGTTCGGAAGCGGAATTCCCGGTACAAGGGGAGATGGCGAAAATAATCGGCGGCCAGGCAGGTGGCGGCGAAAAAACCGATCAGGGCGCAGACGTAGACGACGTCCGCACGCCCGACGCCGCGCCACGTCAAATAGAGCGCAGACGAGACGGCCGCGGCGGCGAATGCGGCGAGGACCGGCAGCCGGCTTTGCAGGAAACGCCGTTTGCTCACGGCACGCCCGCCTCCGCATCCGCAGGAATCGCCAGCCGGTAGCCGAAACCGCGGACGGTCTCCAGCGCGTGGGGGGCGCCGAGCTGTTCCAGTTTACGGCGTATACGCGCGATATTGACGGTCAGCGTGTTGTCGTCGACGGAGGCCGCATCGTCCCAGATGCGCTCCAGCAGAGCGACGCGGTCGATTGGTTTGCCGGCGTTGCGGGCGAGCTCTTCCAGAAGCAGAAACTCCGTCTTGCTCAGACGAACGGACCGGTCGCGGAACGAGACGTCGAACCGGTTGCGGTCGAGCGACAGCCCGGCGACCACCAGTATGTCCGGCGGCGCCGCGGCGGGCGAGTAGGAACCGTAAGCGCGCCGGATCTGGCTTTTCACCTTGGCGAGCATGACGTCGAGCGAAAACGGCTTGACGAGGTAGTCGTCGCCGCCGTTGTCGAGCGCCATCACCTGGTCCGTCTCGCCGGAACGCGCGGAGATGAAAATGATCGGCGCGTTCGTCTCGGTTCGGAACTGCCTGCACCAGTAATAACCGTCGTAAAACGGAAGACGGATGTCGAGCAGCACGACGTGCGGCCGGACGTCGGCCAGCTCGCGCTTGAGGTTCCGGAAATCGCGGGCGATGTGCGGTTCGTATCCGTATTTTTCGAGATGGGCGGCGATCGCGCCGGCGATTTTCGGTTCGTCTTCGACGATCCAAATGCGATACACGGCTGAGGTCCTCCCGGAAACGGCGTCGTCCGGTATTCATTATAGCGCAGGCGGACACTGGCGAAAATTGCGCGGAAAAAAGCAACTTTCACAATTCCCTTTGGAAAACGTTCGCGTTAAAATCGTAGTACACTTTCGGAACATAAGGAGGGATCGCCGTGGATTCGTTATCGAGGAAACGGGCCCAGATGCCGGAAAGTACGAATACGATTCTCAATCAAAGAACGCTTCAGGCGTCCAATCGGCGGTTGGCCGAATTGCTAAGGCCGGGCATGCATGTGCTGGACGCGGGTTGCGGCAGCGGGGCGATTACGCAGGGTATCGCCGAGCGGGTCGGCCCGGACGGCCGAGTGGTCGGTGTCGACAACAACCCGAGGCTGATCGAAGAGGCGCGGCGACGCTACGGCCATACCCCGGGACTGTCGTTCGAAACGGCTGACATTTATTTGCTTCCTTATCGCGACGGTTTCGACGTCGTGAGCGCGTCTCGCGTTCTTCAATGGCTGTCCGATCCGCTGCTCGCTCTGCTCCAGATGAAGCTGGCGGCGAAAAAAGGCGGCAAAGTGTTGGTGTTGGACTATAACCACGAAAAAATCCGGTGGCGGCCTTCTCCGCCGGAAAGCATGCAATATTTTTACCGGCAATTTTTGAAATGGCGCGCGGACGCCGGAATGAATAACGCCGTCGCCGACCATCTGGAGGAGTTGTTTCGCATGTGCGGGCTGGTCGATATTGCGGTGACGGATCAGTCCGAACGGGTCGCGAGGGGCGATCCCGGATTTGAGGCGGGCGTAAGTATATGGGCCGAGGTTGCGGCCAGCCGGGGACATCAGATGGTGGCGGACGGGTATTTGACGGAAGAAGAGCGGAGTCGGGCGGAAGCGGAATATCGGGAGTGGGCAAGGGAGGAGGCGGAGGAACAGGTCATGTATCTGTTGGCGGTGGAAGGGGTCCGTATATAAAACCCGCAAAGAAATCAGGTATGTTGGGACCGATAAACGCCAGGAGTCATCCCCACCGTTTTCAAAAAAGTGCGATGAAAATGGCTCGGACAAGAAAATCCCAGATGTTCGCTTATTTCTTCGATGCTTTTGTGTTTTTGCTTCAAAAGTTGTTTCGCATGGTGCACACGCAGGTGCAAAAGATACTGGTGCGGGGAAAAGCCGGTCCGTTGTCGGAAGGATCGGATGAAATGGAATTTGCTTCGTCGAGCGATGGAGCAGAGTGTATCTATTGAAACTTTTTCATGATAATGATGGTGAAGATATTCCAATGCCTTTTGCAGGTAGGGATCCGTTAACGGGCATGGAACGGGACGGAACTCGGGAGAGCGGATGAAGGTCGTCACGAACTCCCATATTTCGTCCTGAACGGCCTGTGCCGTTTCTTGATCGAGAAAGAACACGAGTGCCGTTTTCCTTGCTTGCGTAGTCATCTTGACGCCCCGAGCGCGCTCCGATATGATTCGGATATAATTCTTTCGGAATTTTGTCGGAACACGGAGGGTCCCATGTCGAAACCGGTCGAGATGATCGCGGTGCTCGATTTCGGCGGACAGTACAACCAGCTGATCGCGCGCCGCATACGCGATCTCGGCGTCTACAGCGAGCTTTTGCCGTACCATGTGTCGGCGGACAAGCTTCGCGAGCGGGCGCCGAAAGGCATCGTCTTTTCCGGTGGTCCGGCGAGCGTCTACGATCCGCGCGCGCCGAAACCCGACCCGCGCGTGTTCGAGCTCGGCGTGCCGATTCTCGGCATTTGCTACGGCATGCAGCTGATGGCGCACGAATTGGGCGGTCGCGTCGAGCCGGCGGACAAGCGGGAATACGGACGGGCGGAAGTCGAATTCGCCGATCATTGCGCATTGGCGAAAGGGTTGCCGGGCCGGCAGGTCGTCTGGATGAGCCACGGCGATCGCGTCGCCGAACTGCCGCCGGGGTTTGTGGTCGACGCGCGGACGGAGCATGCTCCGGTTGCGGCGATGAGCCATGCCGAAAAACGACTGTACGGCGTCCAGTTTCATCCGGAAGTGCGGCATACGACGCACGGCGACGACATGCTGCGTCGGTTTTTGTTCGACGTGTGCGGGTGCGGGGGCGGCTGGACGGCGGAGACGTTCATCGAGGACGCCGTCGCCGATATCCGGAGCACGGTCGGGGACGAGCGGGTCCTGTGCGCATTGAGCGGAGGCGTCGATTCGGCGGTGACGGCGGCGCTTGTTCACCGGGCGATCGGCGACCGGCTGACGTGCATGTTCATCGACCACGGCCTGCTTCGCAAAGGCGAAGCGGACGCCGTCATGGAAACGTTTGCTGGCAAGTTCGCGATGAACGTCGTCCGGATCGACGCGCGCGAACGGTTTCTCGCCCGGCTGAAGGGCGTGACCGACCCGGAGGAAAAGCGCAAGATCATCGGCAATGAATTCATCTACGTTTTCCAGGAAGAATCGGCGAAATTCGCGGATTTCGCGTTTCTCGCGCAGGGGACGCTGTATACCGACGTGATCGAAAGCGGGACGGAGACGGCGCAGACGATCAAGTCGCACCACAATGTCGGCGGTCTGCCGGCTTCGATGAAATTCCGGCTGATCGAGCCGCTCAGATCTTTGTTCAAGGACGAGGTGCGCCGGGTCGGCGAGCGGCTCGGCCTGCCGCGCGACATCGTCTGGCGGCAGCCGTTTCCGGGGCCGGGGCTGGCGATCCGCGTGCTCGGCGAGGTGACGGAGGACAAGCTCGTCATCGTGCGCGAATCAGACGCGATTTTACGCGAGGAAATCGCGAAGGCGGGTCTCGACCGGGAGATTTGGCAATATTTCACTGTTCTTCTAAATTTAAGGAGTGTCGGTGTAATGGGCGACGGGCGAACGTACGCGCACACGGTCGCGGTGCGGGCGGTGACGTCGGTCGACGGCATGACGGCGGACTGGGCGCGCATCCCGTACGACGTGCTGGAGCGCATCTCGAATCGAATCGTCAACGAAGTCAACGGCGTCAATCGCGTCGTGTTCGACATCACGTCGAAGCCGCCGGCGACGATCGAGTGGGAGTAAAACAGGGATCGGAGCGCAGGATCCGACGATCCCGTTTTTGTAATTTTTGAATTTCCGAAAAGAAAAAGGGGAAAACGGCCATGAACCGCGGGTTGCTGGAACGACTGTTCGATCTGCGCGGGCGCGGGACGAACGTGCGGACGGAGCTGATCGCCGGCGTCACGACGTTCGTCACGATGGCGTACATTCTGTTCGTCAACGTTCGGTTTCTCGGCGAAGACGGCGCCGGCATGCCGGACGAGGCGGTGTTTTTCGCGACCGCCGTCGCCGCCGGAGTTGTTTCGCTGGCGATGGGGCTGTTCGTCAACGTGCCGGTCGCGCTGGCGCCGGGAATGGGGTTGAATGCGTATTTCATGTCGGTCGTGCTCGGTTCGGGCGGAACGATTACGTGGCAGATCGCGCTCGGAGCCGTTTTTGTGTCCGGGCTGTTGTTCGTGCTTTTGACGGTGACCCGGGTGCGGCAGACGATGGTCGCGGCGGTGCCGCCGTCGCTGCGCGCGGGGATTACGGTCGGCATCGGGCTGTTCATCGCGACGATCGGCCTGAAGATGAGCGGTCTGATGACGATCTCCGTGCCGCCGGGGCACGCGGTCGACCCGGCGAAAGGAGGCGTGCTCGCGGGCGATGCGTTTTTGCCGGCGCTCGGCGACTTTATCCATCGCCGCGACGCGCAGCTGGCGCTCGTCACGCTGGCGGTCATCGCCGTGCTTATGGCACTGCGGGTGCGCGGGGCGCTCTTGATCGGCATCGCCGTGGGGACGCTGGTCGGCGTGCCGATGGGCGTGACCGATTTTTCGGCGCTAGGTAGCGCAGGATGGCTGCCGGATTTCGACCGGCTGGCCGTCGGCGCGCTCGACGTGAAAGGAGCGCTTGCGGTCGGGCTCATCGATATCATTTTGCTGTTTACGTTCGTCGAGCTGTTCGACTCGTTCGGCACGCTCGTCGGGACGCTGAACCGCGCCGGTCTGTTGAAAGACCGCAAACAAGGCGAGCGGACGGTCGGCCGCGCGATGCTGGTCGACGCCGCGGGCGTCAGTGCGGGTGCGCTGCTCGGGACGAGCACGGTAACCGCGTATATCGAAAGCGCGAGCGGCATCGCGGCGGGCGGACGAACGGGGCTGACGGCGGTGACGACCGGCGTGCTGTTTCTCGCAGCGCTGTGGCTGGCGCCGCTTGCGCTCGTCGTGCCGTCGGCGGTGACGGCGCCCGCGCTGATCGCGGTCGGTGTGCTGATGGCGGCGCAGGTGCGGGAGATCGAGTGGGACGACGTCGTCGAGGCGTTTCCCGCGTTTCTGACGATCGTGCTGATGCCGCTGACGTACAGCATCGCCAACGGAATTTGCGCCGGCATCGTGGCGTATACGCTGCTCGGGACGGCGCGGGCGTGGCTGGTTCGAGACAGGAAAGCTGCTGTACATTGGATTCTCTGGTTATTTACAGCGCTGATCGTGTTCCGGTACGTGTGGCTCGGGTTGGGCGAATGAGGGCGATAAAGACGAACTATTTTCCCGAATCGGCCGTAAAATGTTCGGTTTTTCGTCGTCCGACGCCTTGACCGGCCGACGGGTAACTGGTACACTGAAAATGCAGTCGAAACATCGCGAAAGCGGGCGGACGGGTTCCGTCCGCCTTTTTGGGTTTTATCGGGGAGGTCGTCGGATGCCTGCGCCACAGGTCGGGGTCATCATGGGCAGCAAGTCGGACTGGGAAACGATGAAACACGCCTGCGCCGTGCTGGACGAGCTCGGCGTTCCGTACGAAAAGCGCGTCGTCTCCGCGCATCGGACGCCGGATTGGATGTTCGAATACGCGTCGACGGCCGCCGAACGCGGGCTGAAAGTGATCATCGCCGGGGCGGGCGGCGCGGCGCATTTACCCGGTATGGTGGCGGCGAAAACGGTGCTGCCGGTCATCGGCGTGCCGGTCAAGTCGTCGGCGCTCGGCGGCCTCGACTCGCTGCTGTCGATCGTCCAGATGCCGGGCGGCGTGCCTGTGGCGACGGTGGCGATCGGCGCGGCGGGCGCGACGAACGCGGGACTTTTGGCGGCGCAAATTCTGGCGGTCGCCGATCCGGAACTCCGCACCAAACTCGAACGGCGGCGCGCGGAGATGCGCGACCAGGTGCTGGAAGCGTCGGGTGATCTCGCATGACGTCGAACCGCGTCGTCTTGCCCGGCGCGACGATCGGTGTGCTGGGCGGCGGCCAGCTCGGCCGGATGCTGGCGTTGGCCGGCCGGCATATGGGGTATCGATTCGCCGTGCTCGACCCGGCCGAAGACGCGCCGTGCGCGCAGGTGGCCGACATGCATATCCGTGCGGCGTTCGACGACGTCGAGGCCGCGCGCCAGCTGGCCGCCCGTTCCGATGTCGTCACCTACGAGTTCGAGAACGTCTCCGCCGAGGTCGCACGGGCGCTCGCGTCCGAAGCGTACGTGCCGCAAGGAAGTGAACTTTTGCGCATCACCCAGCACCGGATTCGGGAAAAACGCGCGGTCGAGGCTGCTGGCGCCCCGGTGGCGCCGTATGCGGAAGTCCGCGATCTCGAAGGATTGCTCGACGCGGCGCGGCGGCTTGGCTTTCCATGCGTGCTGAAAACGTGCACGGGCGGATACGATGGCAAAGGCCAGCGCGTCGTCCGCTCGGAGGATGAGGCGAAGCGCGCGTTTGCCGAACTGTCCGGCGGCGGAACGAACGAACTGGTGCTGGAGCGGTGGGTGGCGTTCGAACGGGAAATTTCCGTCATCGTCGCGCGCAGCCCGCGCGGGGAGATTCGCGCGTTTCCGCCTGCGGAAAACGTCCATGTCGACAACATTCTCCACCTTTCGATCGCGCCGGCGCGCATCGGCGAAGCGGTACGCCGGCATGCGGAGGAACTCGCCGTGCGCGTCGCCGAATCGCTCGGCGTCGTCGGCTTGCTCGCGGTCGAAATGTTCGTGACGGCCGACGGCCGACTGTACGTGAACGAACTGGCGCCGCGGCCGCACAACTCCGGCCATTACACCATGGAGGCGTGCGCCACGTCGCAGTTCGAGCAGCACGTGCGCGCGATCTGCGATTTGCCGCTCGGACCGACGCGGCTTTGGACGCCGGTCGTCATGGTCAACATTCTCGGCCAGCACGTCGCGTCGGTGCTCGAGTGGTGGCCGGAAGCCGAACGCGACCTGCCGCGCGGCGCGACGGCCAAGTTGCATCTGTACGGCAAGCGCGATGCGTTGCCCAATCGCAAGATGGGCCACGTCAACCTGCTCTGCGACGACCCGGAAGCGGTGCTGGAATGGGCGATCCGTTCGCCGATCTGGCGCGACCGGACGGAGTCGCTGCGCCGGGCCGGTCGGCTGCCCAAAGTGCGCGAAGCGCGGCTGTCGCCGGCTGATCGTCCTGCCGGCGGGACGGAGCCGCAGCTTGCGACGGCAGCGCGTTCCGACGGCGAAGTCCGTCCGTCGGCAGCGTCAACGGCACACGCCGGCGGCGAAACATCGCCGCAGCGTTCGGCGCGCGAGTCGGCAGCGGAACCGTCGCACCACCAGCCGGCGGCGAAAGGGGGGCGTTCCGGATGATCTCGCGCTATACCCGGCCGGAGATGGGCCGCATCTGGACGGAAGAAAACAAATTCCGCACTTGGCTCGAGGTCGAGATTCTCGTCTGCGAGGCGTGGGCCGAACTCGGCGTCGTTCCGCGCGAGGACGTCGAGGCGATCCGGCGCAACGCCCGGTTCGACGTCGAACGCATTTACGAGATCGAAAAACAGACGCGCCACGACGTCATCGCCTTCACGCGCGCCGTGTCCGAATCGCTCGGGCCGGAGCGCCGCTGGATCCATTACGGCCTGACGTCGACCGACGTCGTCGACACCGCGCTCGGCAGCCTGCTGAAACAGGCCAACGCCCTGCTCGAACAGGGGATTTTGCGGCTGATCGACGTGTTGCGCCGGCAGGCGGTGCGATACAAAGACACCGTCATGATGGGCCGCACGCACGGCGTCCACGCGGAGCCGACGACGTTCGGGCTGAAACTGGCGCTCTGGCACGAAGAAATGAAGCGCAACCTCGAACGGTTCCGGGAGGCGGCGCGCGGCGTCGAATTCGGCAAAATCTCCGGCGCCGTCGGCACGTACGCCAACATCGACCCGTTCGTCGAACAGTACGTCTGCGAAAAGCTCGGCATCCGCCCGGCGCCGATATCGACGCAGACGCTGCAGCGCGACCGGCACGCCCATTACGTCGCCGTGCTCGCGCTCGTCGCGACGTCGATCGACAAGTTCGCGACCGAAATCCGCGCGCTGCAGAAAAGCGAGGTGCGCGAAGTCGAGGAGCCGTTCGCCGAAGGGCAGAAGGGCTCGTCGGCGATGCCGCACAAGCGCAATCCCGTCGGTTGCGAAAACATGTCGGGTCTTTCGCGCGTGCTGCGCGGTTATATGGTCACGGCTTACGAAAACGTCGCGCTTTGGCACGAACGCGACATTTCCCATTCGTCGGCGGAGCGGATCATTTTGCCCGACGCGACGATCGCGCTCGACTATATGTTGCACCGGTTCGCCGACATCGTCGAACATCTGAACGTTTACCCGGAAAACATGAAGCGCAACATGCGGCGGACGTTCGACCTGCCGTTTTCCGGCCGCGTCATGACGAAACTGATCGACCGCGGCTTAAGCCGTGAGCAGGCATACGACACCGTCCAGCCGTTGGCGATGCGCGCGTGGGAGGAAGAGCGCAGTTTCCGCGAACTCGTCGAAAACGATCCGACCGTCCGCGCGCATCTTGCGCCGGACGACGTCGCGGATGCGTTTGACCCCGCGTGGCATTTGAAACACGTCGATACGATTTTCCGGCGGCTCGGGCTGCTTGAACCGGATCGCCGGCCGGAGGGTGAATGAGTATGGAACGGCGTGCGGCCGGCACAGGATCGCCCGGAGAAGCGCTGGCGACGGCGGAGGGGATCGTCCGCGCGCCGCTGGCCCATCGCGGCAAGGTGCGGGAGCTTTACGACCTCGGGCGACATTGGCTGATCGTTGTGACCGACCGGATTTCCGCGTTCGATTTCGTGCTGAAGCCGGCCGTTCCGGGCAAGGGCGTCGTGCTCAACCTGCTCAGCCGGTTTTGGTTCGAGCGGACGGCCGATCTTGTGCCGAACCACATGGTGCACGCCGACGTCGAACTCCTGCCGCCCGGTATCGTCGACGAACGCGACAAACCGCTGTTGCGCGACCGCATGATGGTCGTGAAAAAGGCGGAGCGGATCGCCGTCGAGTGCGTCGTCCGCGGCTACCTGACCGGCGGCGGCTGGCGGCAATACGAGGCGACCGGCGCGGTGTGCGGCATTCCGCTGCCGCCGGGCCTGCGGCGCAACGAGCGGCTGCCGGAGCCGCTGTTCACGCCGGCGATCAAAAACGACGTCGGCCACGACGAAGATGCGCCGTTTGCGCGGATCTGCGAGCTGGTCGGCGCCGAGACGGCGGAAGCGCTGCGCGAGACGTCGCTCAAGCTGTACGGATTCGCGCGGGATTTTTGCGAGCGGCGCGGCATTTTGCTGGCCGACACGAAGTTCGAGTTCGGCCGGATCGACGGGCGGCTGACGCTGATCGACGAGGCGCTGACGCCGGATTCGTCGCGGTTCTGGGCGGTCGAGCGTTATGCGCTTGATGCCGACATCGACAGCATGGACAAGGAGCCGGTGCGGACGTATCTGGCGCGCTCCGGGTGGGACCGGACGAGCGAGCCGGATCCGTTGCCGGACCGCGTCGTCGAGGAGACGGCCCGGCGGTATCGCGAGATTTACCGCAGGCTGACGGGCGAGGAGTTGCCGGGGTAAGGCGGTTTGGATTTCGGATCAGATCACGACGGGATGCGGGAGGCCGAACGAGGCGATGGTAACGGCGAACGTGTACGTGACGATCAAGCGGAACGTGCTGGACGTGCAGGGCAAGGCGGTCAAGGACGCGCTCAGATCGCTCGGTTTTTCGGAAGTCGGGGAGGTGCGCGTCGGCAAGTTTATGGAGCTGACGCTCGAAACCGACGATCGCGCTGCCGCCGAAGAGCGCGTGCGGCAAATGTGCGAAAAGCTGCTGGCGAACACGGTGATCGAGGATTACCGGTTCGAGCTGAAATAGGCGCCGACCGTCGCCGGAAAGCGGTGTCGACCGGCGGCGAAGGCGGCGGACGGGAGAAAACGGAGGCGACGCGGATGAACACGGCGGTGCTCGTGTTTCCCGGCTCGAACTGCGAGATCGACTGCGTTAAGGCGGTACGATCGGTCGTCGGCGGCCGGGTCGAGACGGTGTGGCACACGGAGACCGATTTGTCGGCATACGACCTGATCATTTTGCCCGGCGGCTTTTCGTACGGCGACTATTTGCGCGCCGGGGCGATCGCGCGTTTTGCGCCCGTGATGGGAGCGGTCGTCCGCGCGGCCGAGGCGGGCAAATTCGTACTCGGCATTTGCAATGGTTTTCAGATTTTACTGGAAACGGGTCTTCTTCCTGGCGCGATGCTTCGCAACCGGTCGCTCAAATTCCGCTGCGAAACCGTGCGGCTGCGCGTCGAGAACAACCGGACGCCGTTTACGAACCGGTACGCGGAAGGCCAGGTCATCCGCATCCCGATCAACCACGGCATCGGCAACTATTTTTGCGACGAGGCGACGCTGGAGCGGCTTAAGCGGGAAGACCGGATCGTGTTCCGCTACGAGGGCGAAAACCCGAACGGGTCGCTCGACGCGATCGCCGGCATCGTGAACGAGCGCGGCAACGTGCTCGGCATGATGCCCCATCCGGAGCGCGCGACGCATCCGCTGCTCGGTTCGGCGGACGGCGCGGCGCTGTTCGAGTCGATTCTCTGTGCGTGGAGGGAGCGCCATGGCGCGGCGGTTGTCGGATGAACGGAAAACGGAAGGCGGCGGGATGGCGACGGGCTGTTCCGGCGGCGCCGGCGGCGATGTGCGGGCGCGCCCCCCGGAACCGACGCCGGACGAGATCGCCGAACGACGCCTGTACCGGCAGATGGGGCTCTCCGACGACGAGTACGCCCTGATCTGCGGACAGCTCGGCCGCAGGCCGAATTACTGCGAAGTCGGCGTCTATAGCGTCATGTGGTCGGAGCACTGTTCTTACAAAAACTCCAAACCGGTGCTGCGCAAATTTCCGACGACCGGTCCGCGCGTGCTCGTCGGTCCCGGCGAGGGCGCCGGCATCGTCGACATCGGCGACGGTCTCGGCGTCGTGTTCAAGATCGAAAGCCACAACCACCCGTCCGCCGTCGAGCCGTACCAGGGGGCGGCGACGGGCGTCGGCGGCATCATCCGCGACATTTTCTCGATGGGGGCGCGGCCGGTAGCGCTGCTCAACTCGCTGCGGTTCGGCCCGCTCTCGAGCGACCGCGTCCGTTATCTGTTCGAGCGCGTCGTCGCCGGCATCGGCGACTACGGCAACTGCGTCGGCATCCCAACAGTCGGCGGCGAAGTCGCATTCGAAGAATGCTACGAAGGCAACCCGCTCGTCAACGCGATGTGCGTCGGCATCGTCCGCCACGACCGCGTCCAGCGCGGCGTCGCCTCCGGCGTCGGCAATCTCGTGATGTACGTCGGTCCGGCGACCGGCCGCGACGGCATTCACGGCGCGACGTTCGCTTCCGAGGAGCTGACCGAGGCATCGGAGGAGAAACGGCCGTCCGTGCAGGTCGGCGACCCGTTCATGGAGAAACTGGTGATGGAAGCGTGCCTCGAGCTGATCGAAAGCGGCATCGTCGTCGGCATCCAAGACATGGGCGCGGCCGGGCTGACGTGTTCGAGTTCGGAAATGGCGAGCAAGGGCGGCGTCGGCATCGAGCTCGACCTCGACCGCGTGCCGCAGCGCGAGCCGGACATGACGCCTTACGAAATGATGCTGTCCGAATCGCAGGAGCGGATGCTGTTCGTCGTCCGTCCGGAAGACGAGGAAAAGGCGAAAGCGATTTTCCGCCGCTGGGGCGTGCCGTGCGAGACGATCGGGCGCGTGACGGGCGACGGGCGGCTTCGACTTTTCCACCGAGGCGAAATCGCGGCCGACATTCCCGTCAAAGGGCTGGTCGACGGTTGTCCGGTCTATCATAAGCCGTCGAAAACGCCGGCGTACTATGAAGCGTTCGCCTCGGTCGACACGACGCGCTATCCGGAAACGACGGACGTGCAGGGCGCGCTGGAGCGCGTGCTCGCGTCGCCGACCGTCGCCAGCAAGGAATGGGTGTATCGACAATACGACCATATGATCGGCACGAACACGTTCGTGCCGCCGGGCTCGGACGCCGCCGTCGTCGGCATCGAGGGCACGCGCAAGGCGCTGGCGCTCGCGACGGACGGCAACGGCCGCTACGTCTACCTCGATCCGGAAACCGGCGGTAAAATCGCCGTCGCCGAGGCGGCGCGCAACATCGTCTGTTCCGGCGGCGAACCGCTGGCGGTGACGGACAATCTCAATTTCGGCAGCCCGGAAAAGCCGGAGCAGTTCTGGCAGCTGGAAAAGGCGGTCGACGGCATCGCCGAGGCGTGCCGCGCGCTCGGCACGCCGGTCGTCAGCGGCAACGTTTCGCTCTACAACGAAAGCCCGGCGGGGGCGATCTACCCGACGCCGGTCATCGGCATGGTCGGGCTTGTCGCCGACCTGGACCATATCACGACCCAGGCGTTCAAGCGGGAAGGCGACGTCGTCTTCCTGCTCGGCGAGACGAAGGCGGAACTCGGCGGCAGCGAATTTCAGAAAGTCGTCCACGGCGTCGTCGAAGGCCGGCCGCCGTCGATCGACCTTGCGGCGGAAAAGAAGTTGCACGACGCGCTGCTCGCCGCCATCCGCGAGAGACTCGTCGCGTCGGCGCACGATCTGTCCGAAGGCGGGCTTGCGGTCGCGCTGGCCGAATGCTGCATCACCGGCGGTATCGGCGCTTCGATCGAGTGGACGACGAATTTGCGCGCCGACATCGCGCTGTTCAGCGAAAGCCAGTCGCGCGTCGTCGTCGGCGTTTCGCCCGACCGCGCGGACCGGTTCGCCGCGCGCATGGTGGAAGCGGGGGTACCGTGCGCGCGCATCGGCGTCGTCGGCGGGCAATCGCTGCGCGTTGTGGTGAACGGCCGGACGGTCGTCGACGCGCCGGTCGAACGGCTGGAGCGCATCTGGCGCGGCGCGATTCCGGAGCGGATGGAAGGCGGCGCGTGAACGCCGACGGCTGGGCGCGGTACGAACGACGAAAGGGGAGCGGGCGGTGGACATCCGAAGCGGACGAAGCGGAAACGGCGACGAATTGCGGATGTTGCGCGGGCTTTGGACGGACGGCGTCTACAACGCGGGTTCAGGCAAGGAAGGGCCGTTCGACCGGCTGCGCGAGGAATGCGGCGTGTTCGGCGTCTACGGACATCCCGACGCGGCGACGCTCTGCTATTACGGGCTTCACGCGCTTCAGCACCGCGGCGAGGAAAGCGCGGGCATCTGCTCGCGCGACGGGACGAATCTCTATTGTCACCGCGGCATGGGGCTCGTCCGCGAAGTGTTCGACCGCGAGCGGCTGGCGGCGCTTAAGGGAGACGCGGCGATCGGCCACGTCCGCTATTCGACCGCGGGCGCGAGTGTGCTGGCCAACGCTCAGCCGCTCGTCATGGCGTCGCGGTGGGGGACGCTGGCCGTCTGCACGAACGGCAACCTGGTCAACGCGCCGGACGTGCGCCGCCGGCTGGAGGCCGAAGGCGCGGTGTTCAAGACGACGAGCGACACCGAGACGGTGCTGCACCTGATCGCGACGTCGAAACAGCCCGACCTCGTCTCCGCGGTCAAAGAGGCGCTGTGTACCGTCGTCGGCGGCTTCGCGTTCCTCATCATGACCGAACACAAACTGTTCGCCGCCGTCGACCCGAACGGCCTGCGGCCGCTCGTGATGGGCAACGCCGGCGGAGCCGTCCTGTTCGCGTCGGAGACGTGCGCGCTGGAAGCCGTCGGGGCCTCGCCGGTGCGCGAAGTGATGCCGGGCGAACTGCTCGTGCTCGACGAAGCCGGCCTGCGCGCCGACCGGTTCGCGCCGGCCGAGCGGAGGGCGCTGTGTGCGATGGAATTTATTTACTTTTCACGGCCGGACAGCGATTTAGACGGAGTCAACCTGCATGCGGTACGCAAACGGATGGGCAAGGAGCTGGCGAAGGAAGCGTTCGTCGACGCCGACGTCGTCACCGGCGTGCCGGACTCGAGCATTTCGGCGGCGATCGGCTACGCGGAACAGACGGGCATCCCGTACGAGCTCGGCCTGATCAAAAACCGCTACTCCGGCCGGACGTTCATCCAGCCGAGTCAGGAGCTGCGCGAACAGGGCGTGAAAATGAAACTGTCCGCCGTCCGCAAAGTCGTCGAAGGCAAGCGCGTCGTCATGGTCGACGACTCGATCGTGCGCGGCACGACGTCGCGACGCATCGTCCGACTGCTGCGCGACGCGGGAGCGCGGGAAGTGCACGTCCGCATCGCGTCGCCGCCGTACATGAACCCGTGCTTTTACGGCATCGACACGCCGACGCGGGAAGAATTGATCGCGTCCTCGAACACCGTGGAAGAAATCCGACGGGCGATCGGCGCGGACTCGCTCTATTTTCTGAGCAAGGAAGGGCTTCTGGCCGCGATCGGCCGGCCGGAAGGCGGGCTGAATTTCGGACGCTGCACCGCTTGTTTCGACCGGATGTACCCGACGCCGGTGCCGCTCGACGACGAAGACGGGGAAAAGCGGCGCGCAGTCGGCTGCGCGGGCGGCTGTTCGGGCGGCGCGGCGGACGGGCGACAGGGATAGCCGGCGGTCCGAAAAGAGCGAAAAGCGAAACCGACGGTGATGCGGCGGGCACGGGCATGCGCCCCGACCGCCCGGCGACGCGGCGGACGAACAGAGGAACATGCGGAAAAGGCGGGAACGAACGTGTCGGAAGCTTACAAGCAAGCGGGAGTCGACATCGCCGCCGGCAACGAGGCCGTCGAGCGCATCCGGCCGCACGTGCGGCGGACGTTTCGGCCGGAAGTGCTGGCTGATCTCGGCGGGTTCGGCGGCTTGTTCCGGCTGGACAAACATAAATACGAAGATCCGGTGCTCGTCGCGGGCGCCGACGGCGTCGGCACGAAGTTGAAAATCGCGTTCGCGGCCGACCGCCACGACACGATCGGTGTCGACGCCGTCGCGATGTGCGTCAACGACGTCGTCGTGCAGGGCGCCGAGCCGCTGTTTTTTCTCGACTATCTGGCGTGCGGCCGGCTCGATCCCGCCAAGGTCGAGGCGATCGTCAAGGGCGTCGCCGACGGCTGCGCCGAGGCCGGCTGCGCGCTGATCGGCGGCGAGACGGCGGAAATGCCGGGCATGTACGCGGACGGCGAGTACGATTTAGCCGGTTTTGCCGTCGGCGTCGTCGATCGAAAAAATCTGGTTACGGGCGAGGACGTGCGTCCGGGCGACGTCTTGCTCGGGCTTGCGTCGAGCGGTCTGCATAGCAACGGTTTTTCGCTGGTGAGAAAACTTCTGATCGATTCCGGAAAATACGACCTGTACGCGCCCGTACCCGAGCTCGGCCCGCAGCCGCTGGTGGACGTGTTGCTCGCGCCGACGCGCATTTACGTGCGGCCGCTGCTTGCGCTGATGAAACGCGTCCGCGTGCGCGCGATGGCGCACATCACCGGCGGCGGTTTTCTCGAAAATATCCCGCGCGTGCTGCCCGACGGCCTGGAGGCGCGGATCGAATACGGCACGTGGCCGGTGCCGCCGATTTTCGAGTTGCTCGCGCGCGAAGGCGGGTTGTCCGGGCGCGACCTGTTTTCGACGTTCAACATGGGCGTCGGCATGGTCGTCGTCGTGCGGGAGGAAGACGCGGATGCCGCGGCGGCGTGCCTTGCGGAAAACGGCGAGCGCGTTTTCCGGATCGGCCGCGTCGTTGAGGGAACGCGGCGGACGACGATCGTCGGGGTGGAGCTGTGATGGAACCGGTACGGCTGGCCGTGTTCGCGTCGGGGAGCGGCTCGAATTTCCAGGCGCTGGCCGAAGCCGGGGTGCGCGGCGAATTCCGCGGCGCGATCGAGCTGCTCGTCACCGACCGGCCGCAGGCGAAAGTCGTCGAACGCGCTCGCGCGCTCGGGGTGCCGGTGCTGGCGTTCCGCCCGAAGGCGTACGCGTCGCGGGAAGACTACGAGCGCGACGTCGTCGCCGCCCTTCGGGATCGGCGGATCGACTACGTGTTGCTCGCCGGTTACATGCGCCTGCTGACGCCCGTGATGCTGGAGGCGTTTCCGAACCGGATCGTCAACATCCATCCGTCGCTGCTTCCGGCGTTTCCGGGGCTGAACGCGGTGCGGCAGGCGCTCGACTACGGCGTCAAAATGACGGGCGTCACGGTCCATTTCGTCGACGGCGGCGTCGACACCGGACCGATCATCGCACAGGAAGCGGTGCCGGTCGAAGACGGCGACACCGAAGAAACGCTGGCCGAGCGCATTCACGCGGCCGAACACCGGCTTTACCCGCGCGTCGTCCGCTGGCTGTGCGAGGGACGGATCGAGGTGGAAGGCCGGCGCGTCCGCATCCGGGGCGCGGAAGATGGCTAAGCGACACGGATAAAAGGGCCGAAAGCCGCGGGCGTGCGGCAGGCCGACCGTCGCAATCCGGCGTGTGCATCGGATCGACAGCCGCGGTCCGGTGTGCGGCGTCGGCTGCCGCGAATCCGGCGCCGGACATGCCGTTTTTTCGGCGTGAAGGCCGGTCCGCTTTTTTCGAGGGCGAAGAGGAAGAAAGGACGGGAAATACTTTGGCGATTGCGCGCGCATTGATCAGCGTATCGGACAAGACCGGCGTCGTCGACTTCGCGAAAGGATTGGCGGAAGCCGGCATCGAAATCGTTTCGACCGGCGGGACGAAAAAGCTACTGGAACAACACGGCGTCTCCGTCGTCGGCATCTCCGACGTGACGGGTTTTCCGGAAATTCTCGACGGCCGCGTCAAGACGCTGCACCCGGCCGTCCACGCGGGGCTGCTCGCGGTGCGCGACAACGCGGAGCATCTCGACCAGATGCGGCGGCTCGGGCTGTCGTTTTTTGATCTGGTGGCGATCAACCTGTATCCGTTCGCGCAGACGATCGCCGATCCGGCGGCGACGTTCGCGGATGCGGTCGAGAACATCGACATCGGCGGCCCGGCGATGATCCGCTCGGCGGCGAAAAACCACGCGTTCGTGACCGTTGTCGTCGACGCCGCCGATTACGGTTCGGTTCTGGAGGAAATCGCCTCGCACGGCGATACGACGCCGGAGACGCGCCGGCGCCTTGCAGCCAAGGCGTTCCGCCATACGGCCGCCTACGACGCGATGATCGCGGCGTATTTGACGGAGCGTGCGGGCGAAACGTTCCCCGAGCGGCTGACGCTGACGTTCGAGAAAATGTGCGATTTGCGCTACGGCGAAAATCCGCACCAACGCGCGGCGTACTACCGGTTGCCGCTTGCACGGGCCGGAACCCTGACGGCGGCCGAACAGCTGCACGGCAAGGAGCTTTCGTACAACAACATCCATGATGCGAACGCGGCATTGGCGGTCGTGCGGGAGTTCGACGCGCCGGCCGTCGCTGTAATCAAGCACGCCAATCCGTGCGGCGTCGGCGTCGGTCCGACCGTAGCCGAAGCGTTCCGCAAGGCGCGCGACGCCGACCCGGTTTCGATTTTCGGCGGCATCGTCGCGGCGAACCGGCCGATCGACGCGGCGACGGCGCGGATGATGGCGGAACTGTTTCTCGAAGTCGTGCTGGCGCCCGAGTTTGAGCCGGAAGCGCTCGACATCCTCACGAAAAAGAAAAACCTTCGCTTGCTCCGCCTCGGTGCTGAAGCGTTCGCACTTGCGGATCGGACGCCCGGCGGCCGGGCGGGAGGTGCACCCGTCGTTCCGGATTATGCGTTTGTATCGGTCGACGGCGGGCTGCTCGTTCAGGACCGCGATTCCGGGGCGTGGCGCGACGCAGACTTACGCGTCGTGACAAAACGCGCGCCGACCGACGCCGAATGGGAGGCGCTTCGTTTCGCCTGGAGCGTGGTCAAGCACGTCAAGTCGAACGCGATCGTGCTCGCTCGCGACGGCATGACCGTCGGCGTCGGGGCGGGACAGATGAACCGCGTCGGCGCCGCCCGCATTGCGATCGAACAGGCGGGCGACCGGGCGCGCGGTGCGGTGATGGCGTCCGACGCCTTTTTCCCGATGGGCGATACCATGGAGCTCGCCGCGAAGGCCGGCGTCACCGCGGTCGTCCAGCCGGGCGGCTCGATCCGCGACGAGGAATCGATCCGCGTGGCGGACGAACACGGCATCGCAATGGTGTTTACCGGAATTCGCCACTTTAAACATTAACGGCGTGAAAGAACGCTGCGAAACGTTCGTGCGGCCTTTCGCGGCTTTGCGCGGCACTGCGCCGAAGCCGTGCGCCGCCGAATCCAACATGCGGAAAGGAGAAACGCGACGTGAACGTTCTCGTCATCGGCCGCGGCGGTCGGGAACACGCGATCGTCTGGGCGTTGGCCAAAAGCCCGAAGGTCCGCCGCCTGTATTGCGCGCCGGGCAACGCCGGCATCGCCGAACTCGCCGAATGCGCGCCGATCGCCGAAAACCGTTTCGACGACATCGCCCGATTCGCGCTCGAGCGTCGCATCGACCTCGTCGTCGTCGGCCCGGACGATCCGCTTGGCGCCGGTATCGTCGACGCGCTCGAGGCGCGCGGGCTGGCGGTGTTCGGGCCGAACCGCGCAGCTGCCGAGATCGAGTCGAGTAAGGTATTTATGAAAGGATTGCTCAAAAAATACGGCATCCCGACTGCCGCCTACGAAACGTTCGACCGCTACGAGGACGCGCTGGCGTACGTCGAAAGCCGGCCGCTGCCGATCGTGATCAAGGCCGACGGCCTGGCGGCGGGCAAAGGCGTCGTCGTCGCCCGCACGCGGGAAGAAGCGGTCGAGGCGCTGCGGCGGGCGATGGTCGAGCGCGTATTCGGCGCCTCCGGCGACCGCGTCGTGATCGAGGAGTTCATGGAAGGACAGGAAATGTCCATCCTGTCGTTCGTCGACGGCGAAACGGTGCGGCCGATGGTGCCGGCGCAGGACCACAAGCCGGTGTTCGACGGCGACCGCGGGCCGAATACGGGCGGCATGGGCACGTACGCGCCGCTGCCCCACATTCCGGAATCGGTCGTCCGCGAGGCGGTCGAACGCATCATCAAGCCGACCGCGAAGGCGATGGTCGCCGAAGGCCGGCCATTTCGCGGCGTGCTGTATGCCGGGCTCATGGTCACGGCCGACGGGCCGAAAGTCGTCGAGTTCAATTCGCGGTTCGGCGACCCGGAAGCGCAGGTCGTGCTGCCGCTTCTGGAATCGGATCTGCTCGACGTCCTGCTCGCCGTCGTCGAGGGCAGGCTCGACCGCGCGGACATCCGCTGGAGCGACAAGGCGGCGGTATGCGTCATCGCCGCTTCCGCCGGTTATCCCGGCGATTACCGTAAGGGCGTCCCGATCGAAGGGATCGACCGCGTCCGCGACGCGATCGTGTTCCATGCCGGCACCGCGCGCGATGGCGACCGGATCGTCACCAGCGGCGGCCGCGTGCTCGGCGTCACGGCGCTCGGCGCCACGATCGCTGAGGCGCGGGCGAAAGCATACGAGCAACTCGCGCACATTCGGTTCGACGGCATGCACTACCGCACCGACATCGCGCGCCGGGCGCTGGAAGCGGCGCGCTGACGACGGGACGCGAAAGTGTCCGGAAAGCGTCCGGAGAGCGTTCGGTTGCGGGGACGGCTGCAAGTCAAGGCACGGCAAGGCGGCTGCGACGATAAAGCAGCCGCCGATTTGCGTCTTCGGTCGGCTTTCGCAGGCGTCTTTTTCACGGGCGTTTCTTGCGCCGTCTGCGCCTTCTGCGGTAACGCCTCCGCCGGGAACCGGACGGCATGCGGCTGCGTTTGAAGCGTTTCCGCCGGCTCATGCGACGGCCGTAGGCGGCTGGGCGTCTGCGCTTTTTGCGTCGCCGGGTACGGCGCGGATTGGCGGCGGCGTCGCCGGAGCCGCTCTTGCCGGCGAATGTCCGGACGAGCAGTTTCATCATCGGCGCCATTTGCGAGAGGGTTTGCATCAGTTTTTGTGCTTTCCCGATTTTGTCCAGAATACCGGGAATCCCGCCCATCCGGTTGACCAGCGCCTGCAAGTCTTTGAGGCTGAAATTGCCGAGGCCGAACGGAAGCAAAGGCGATTTGGCCGGTGCCGCCGCACCGGGCCAGCCCATCGCCGCATCAGCGCCGAACGCCTCCCAGGGTGTCGGCGGCTGGGCGGGGGCGGGCAAAGCTGGCCAGAACGGGTCGTAGGCCGCGGGAAGCGATGCGCCCGCCGGATCGGACGGCGGTTGGGCGAGCGTCATGGTCGTTCACGATCCTTTGTTCGGGATTCGGGAGATTTCGGTAGCATCGTATGTCGGCGGGCGGACGTCCGGCCGGGCGTCCGCCCGATTTTCCTCATTTTCGTCCGACGCAGCGGAAAAATTTTAAAAGAGTAAAGCAGGAATCCGACTCTCCGCCGTCGAAATGAAGCAGCGAAGCGATGCAGCCCGAAAAGCCGAAAGAGGGGGTTGCCGGCATGCAGTTGAAAAAACTCAACGATAAGACGATCGACCAATTGTTCGAGGCGATTCTCACGTTGAAAAACGTCGAGGAGTGTTATATTTTTTTTGATGACCTGTGCACGGTCAACGAAATTCAAGCGTTGTCGCAGCGGTTGGAAGTCGCCCGTCTGTTGCGGAAAGGCTATACGTACAGCCAGATCGAAGCCGAGACGGGCG
This sequence comes from Candidatus Reconcilbacillus cellulovorans, assembly GCA_002507565.1. Classification (GTDB taxonomy): domain Bacteria; phylum Bacillota; class Bacilli; order Paenibacillales; family Reconciliibacillaceae; genus Reconciliibacillus; species Reconciliibacillus cellulovorans. Next base: position 4,733 of record MOXJ01000019.1, on the reverse strand, counting down.
CGAGCACGGCGACGATCGCGCGTGTGAAGCGTTGTCTTCATTACGGCAACGACGGGTACAGCATGGCGCTCGACCGGCTCGGGCGCTGAAGCGGTCGGACGAAAGGAGGAAGCGCGGTGGCCAAACGCGGTGTGCTGGTCGTCAGTCACGGCTCGCGCGACGGAGCATGGGTGCGGGTCGTCGACGAGACGGTGGCCGCGGCGCGGGTACCGGAAGGCGTCGCGATATGCGGCGCTTTTCTTGAGCTGGTCGAGGGGCGGCTTATCCAGGACGGCATCGATCGGCTGGAAGCGCAGGGCGTAACCGACATGCTCGTCGTGCCGCTGTTCGTCTCGTCGGGCAGCGGACACGTCGACGAGATCGCCTGGGCGTTCGGCGCGCGTCCGGCGCCGGCGGTGCCGACGGATCTTGAGCCGTTTCGCGTCCGCGCGCGCGTCCGGTTCGGCCGGCCGATCGGCGACGATCCGGACGTCGCCGCCGTGATCTTCGATAAAATCCGGCCGCTGTCCGTCGATCCGGCTCGGGAGGCGCTGCTTCTCGTCGGCCACGGCCAGGCGGTAGAACCGCTCGATCGGCTGTGGCGCGCGGAACTGTCGGCATTGGCGGAGCGCGTGCGGCGTCTGGCCGGGTTTGCGGCGGCGGATTTCGCGACGATGTTGCCGGACCGTATCGGCGAGGCGATGGAGCGGCTGGCGCGCGCGTGCCCCGGATGCGACGTGCTGGTCGCGCCGCTTTTTCTGAGCGAGGGATATTTTACGCGGCATGCGCTGCCCGAGAAATTGGCCGCGTACCCGCACCGCTACCGGTCGTGCGCGCTGTTGCCGCATCCGCTGATGACGCGCTGGCTAGAGCGAACGATCGAACAAGGCCTGGAGGAGTCGGCTTGAACGTCAAGCGTGCGAGACTGATCTATAACCCGACGTCGGGTCGCGAAACGGTGCGGCGTCGGCTGCCCGATATTTTGGACCGGCTGGAGCGCGGCGGGCTGGAAGTATCCACGCACGCCACCCGCGGGGAAGGCGACGCGGCGCAGGCGGCGGCGATTGCCGTCGAGCGCGGTTTCGACGTCGTTATCGCCGCCGGCGGCGACGGCACGCTGCACGAAGTCGTCAACGGCCTGGCGGAAAAGTCCGGCCGGCCGCCGCTCGGCATTTTGCCGCTCGGCACGACCAACGATTTCGCGCGGGCGCTCGGCATTCCCCGCCGCTGGGACCGCGCCTGCGACGTCATCGTCGGCGGCCGTACGCTGGCGATCGACATCGGCAAGGTGAACGACCGGTATTTTCTGAATATCGCCGGCGGCGGCTCCCTGACCGAGCTGACGTACGAAGTGCCGATCCGGCTGAAAACGGCGATCGGCCAGCTCGCCTATTACGTCAAGGGGTTGGAAAAACTGCCGCGCCTGCGGCCGATCACGGTCGACGTGGAGGCGGGCGACCGCCGCTTTCGCGAAGTCGTCATGCTGTTTCTCGTCTGCAACAGCAATTCGGTCGCCGGGTTCGAGCGGCTGGCGCCGGACGCGAGCATCCGCGACGGCATGCTCGACGTGTTTTTGTTGAAAAAGTGCAATCTGGCCGATTTTTTGCGCGTCGTGTCGCTGGCGCTGCGCGGCGAGCATCTCGGCGATCCGCATCTCGTGCATTTTCGCGCCGACCGGTTGCAGATCGTGTCGCCGGATCACGTGCAGCTCAATCTCGACGGCGAGTTCGGCGGGACGCTGCCCTGCACGATCTCGGTGCTGCCGCGCCATCTCGACGTGATCGTCAATCCGAACGCGAAGCCGGGGTGTCTGCGCGATGGGTGAGAAGGGCGAAACGTTGTCGGGCGATGCGGAATCGCCGGAACAGCGGCTTCCGCCCGTTCGCCCGGGCGACGTCGCGGAAGCCGTGACGGTCGGCCTCGGCAGCGACGGGGAAGGCGTGGCCCGCGTGGACGGATACACGCTGTTCGTACCCGGCGCATTGCCCGGGGAGCAGGTACTCGTCCGCGTGCGCGAAGTCGGCCGGCGGTACGGTTTCGCCGAGCTGGTGGAAGTCGTGGAGCCGTCGCCGGAGCGGCGGACGCCGCCGTGCCCGGTGTTCGGCGCTTGCGGCGGGTGCCGGCTTCAGCATTTGTCGTACGCGGCCCAGCTCGAATGGAAACGGCGGCGAGTCGCGGACGCGCTGGAGCGGATCGGGCGGATCGATCCGGCGATCGTGCGGCCGACGATCGGGATGGCCGACCCATGGCGTTACCGCAACCACGCGCAAGTGCCCGTCGGCGAGGAAAACGGCCGCCTCGTCGCCGGCTTTTACGCGGCGGGCACGCATCGGGTCGTCCCGTTCGACCGGTGCGGCCTTTTGCATCCGGCGGCGGAAGCGGCGGTTCGAGCGGTCGTCCGGGCGGCCGAGGCGTGCGGCGTGCGGGCTTATCGGCCGGAAGGGCGCGGGGAGCGTCGGAGCGGGATCGTTGCGGACGGCGGTTACGGTGAAAACGTCGCCGGCGGGAACGTCGCTCGCGGCGGGGGCGTCGGCCGTCTTGGCCATGCAGGTCGTCTTGATCATGCAGGCCGCCCCGGTTTTGCCGGCCCGGCCGGCGACGGCGATCGCGGTGGCGCAAGCGGCGGCACGAGCGGTAGAATCGGCGGCGGAATTGGCGGCTTGCGGCACATCGCGGTGCGCGTCGGCTTTCGCACCGGCGAAACGCTTGTGACGCTCGTCACCGCCGGGCGTCGGCTGCCGAACGCGGACGCCCTGGTCGAACGCATCGTCGCCTCGGTGCCAGGACTGGTCGGACTTTGCCACAACGTCCAGCCAGAGCCGACGCCGGTCGTCTACGGCGAAGAAACGCGCGTGTTGTGGGGGCGCGACGTGCTGTACGACGAAATCGGCGGCCTTCGGTTTGCGATTTCCGCGCGGTCGTTTTTTCAGGTCAACCCCGTTCAGGCGGAAGTGTTGTTCGGAAAGGCGCTCGAATCCGCCTCGCTCGCGGGCGGCGAAACGGTGATCGACGCGTATTGCGGGGTGGGCGCGATCTCGCTGTTTCTAGCGCGGCGGGCCGGGCGCGTGCTCGGCGTCGAGGCGGCGCCGGAAGCGGTCGCGGACGCCCGGCGAAACGCGGAACTGAACGGAATTCGCAATGCGGAGTTCGCCGTCGGCCGTGCGGAGCGGATATTGCCGGCGTGGCTGCGGGCGGGCGTTCGGGCGGACGTGGTTGTGGTCGACCCGCCGCGCAAGGGGTGTGCGCCGGAGTTGTTGGAGGCAGTGCTCGCGATGCGGCCGGCCCGCGTCGTGTACGTGTCGTGCGATCCGGCGACGATGGCGCGGGATTTGCGGCGGCTGGCGGACGGCGGGTATCGCGCGGTCGAAGTGCAGCCGGTCGATATGTTTCCGCAGACGGCGCATGTGGAATGTTGCTCACTGTTGGTGAGGAAAGAAAACTAAGATTGGTGAGATGTATTGGCGTACCATCATAAAGAGGGGTATCTAACCCCTCTTTTCAGTCAAATTACAAATGCTTATTTATCATAAGGTTTTCTTTTATACCATTTGAATATATAACTTGTTTTTGTTCTCTATCAAAAGTCGCATTAAGCAAGTGCACTAATCTATGATGATTCGGGCATAAAATTAAAATGTTACTTGGATGATGGTTCTGTGTTTTAGAAAAGTATTCAATATGGTGTGCTTCAACAATCGAAACGCCATGTTGTGAGAAAAAGTCTTCTCTACACAATTGGCATTTGTTTTCATACAGACTTTTTAGCATATCAATGATTTTCTTGCTTGCCTTTCTGATCTTAATAAGTCCTTCTTTTACTATAAGACTGCCTTCTGAATTAAATCTATCAAGAAATATTTCAAATGCCTCCTCGGAATCGTTCTCTAAAAAATATTCAACTTCCCTTTCTTCGACCTTGCTAATACTTTTCTTAATTTCTGTAGTTACATATGATGGAACGTAATTTCTAAGCCCCCAAACACCTTTTCCCTTGCCAAACACGGAATAAAATAAATCCTCTTTACCATAAAAAGCGTCACAATCGCTCGAATGAGATTCGATTGTCCTCCTAACAGAAGCTTGCCAAGTCTCATGCAAGTTCATTATCCCTCTTGACTCAATAGCGTTATAAATGTCGCTAAGATGCCCTATTCCCCCCAAACTTTGAAGAACATCAACTATCTCGTCAAGCCATCTCTTAGGCTGTGCCATAAACCTTCTCTCCCCTATGTAATTTCTATAAAGTTAAGTTTATCTCTTTTCTCAGAAAAAAATTCTCGCATGTATAACGAGCCTAAACTTCCATAGGCGGCTCTTAAGTGAAAGGCTAGGCAGTGGGAAGGGGGCTGTATGAAAGTAACTCAGAAACCTAATGTGAACGCCTAAGAGCGGATTATACAATCCCCTGACATTATACAGCTTGGAGCGTCTCATCCACTAGAGAAGGAAGGGTCAAACCGTCAAGCATAAAGCTGCCTATGTCACCTTCAATGTATTGTAAGAACTGGACCTCTGTCAATAGATTGGACAGCCGGAATCGAGAAAATTACACAGCACGATCGTACATTTGTTCGTATTGAACGGCTGTAAGATACCCGATCGCCGAATGGACGCGTTTGCGATTGTAGAAAAACTCGATATATTCAAAGATCTTCCTTTGCGCTTCCTTACGGGTCTTGAACTTTTCCAGATAAACGAGTTCCTTTTTGAGTACGCTGTGAAACGATTCGATGCAGGCGTTGTCGTAGCAGTTG
>MOXJ01000018.1 GCA_002507565.1 Candidatus Reconcilbacillus cellulovorans | reverse complement strand
GCGGAGGCGGTGCAGGGCGGGCAGCGGTTTGAAAATCTGACGGCGGAAGGGTTGGAGGAGCTGCTGCCGTGGAGGATTGTGCATGTGAATGAGTCGGGATGGTTTGAATGGTTTGATCCAATATCATCAGCTATTAATCCGTCATGGAAAGATTATGGATTAGGTAGTTTTGCTATTCAAATAGAGAGAATGGGGAAAAACCGTACTGCAATTATAGGGTATAGAGGGACTGAGTTTAGTGAGGATACGTTGAATGACATGTTAGCAGATCTAGTAAGTTATACATCTGATTACAATCCACAAGCTGACATAGCATATAAGAAGTACAAATCATTAATAAAGAAATATCCAGATTCAGAATATCTATTAAGTGGGCATTCATTAGGCGGCAGAATAGTACAAGATGTTTTGTATAAAGTTGTTAGGGATAATTTTTATGAAAAAAGAAGAATAAAAGAACCGGTACATGCGGCAACATTCAATTCATTTGGTTATATAGATCGATACTATGAATCTATAGAAAATATAATAAAAGATAAAGTTAAAAGTGTTTTGATCAACTACTATTATAGAAACGATTTAGTTGGGGAAGGATTGGGTAGTTCAGCAATTCTGATACCATTATTCAGTTTTAGAGGGGAAATGACCTATTTCGTAATTAAGTCGAGGAGATTGGGGGAAGACGTAGAAGGATGGGTTGCTTATGACTATAATGGAGTTCAAATAGATGGGAAAAGAATTGGAGGTTTTATTATTTCACAAGTTCATGGAATTAGGCTTTGGGTGAAAGATAAAAGACTTCAATATCCGAATACGAAGTTTATACATTAATGATAATGCTTAAGGAGAAGAAAAATGATGAACAGAATTCTTTATTTAATCTTTATTGCTTATATATTCTCAATTTTAGTACTTTATTCTTTTCTATTAGTAAGTTTTGTCCGCTCTTTTTCATTAATTTCTATTTCATTAATAGAAATAGATTTGGATCGTGATTATATAAATACTTTCTATAAATTATCTGAAACAAATTTTATATTTATTTCTTCAATTTCTTTATTTTCTTTAATATTTTTTATTCTTATTCATATTAATTCTAGGTCAAGAAATAGGTATATATATAAGAAGTGGATATTTTTATATTTATATCCAATTATTTCATTTTTTATCTATATCATTAGTGTAGTTATATATGTGAATGTAATAAGTTATATTAGTTCTATATTTTTATTTGTTTTATTTTTTTCTATTAACTTTCTTCTCGCATTTTTAATTCTTTTTAATTTTATGAAAGAATGGAGAGAAAAATGATGAAAGAATATCTATTAGATCTTTTTAAAATATTTTTATTCTTTTTAAAAGAGATTAGAAAAAATTATTATTATATCATCCTATTTATTTTTAATATTCCTCTAACTATATTTGTTTCGGAATTAATTCATTCCAAATATATGTTTTCGATAAAATTTTTATTTTTGATCATGTTTTCTGCTCCTCTTTCCCTTGTATGGTATAAGGTTATTGTGATAGATCGGGAAGATAAAGTAAAGAATTTGCTTTTCTGTATTATATTTCAAATTTTTATATCAACTATAGGTTATTTGTTATTCTTTCCCAATCAATCTGTAAATCATAATTAACTCTTTGCTGATACTGTTTCGACATCAGATTTGCTTCGACGATCGAGACGTCTTTGATGCCACTCAGGGATCGTGTAAAGTTTAAACAGGGGTTACCTTTTTGAAGTATCCCCGTGAACGTTCGATAGGAGGTGTCAGATCCATGGGGAGAAGACGATTGATATGTTTCGGATTAGGAATATTTTTGCTATCCGGTTTTCCGACCGGTGTGTCCGCCGCTCAGCAGATTACTGTCGTTCTTGACGGCGAGCCGTTTCAGCTTGATGTCCCGCCGGTTGTTCAAAATGGTCGGGTGCTTTTACCTTGCAGAACGATCTTCGAAGCATTGGGGATGGCCGTGGATTGGGATGCCGCCTTCGGCACCGTGACCGTAACGAAGGGCGGAAGTACAATGAAGTTGGCCGTAGGCAAACGGACGGCTTACCGGGACGGTTCGCCGATCGAACTGGACGTTTCGCCGAAAGTGATCAAAGGAAGAACCTTCGTTCCGATCCGGTCGGTTGCGGAGGCGTTCGGGGTTGCAGTAGAGTGGGACCCTCAAAAACGGACGGTTGGAGTCTATACAAAAAACAGAAAAATGAAGTTTTCAGATCAAGGAGTGCTTCGATTCAGAAAGTTTGAAAATACTTATCCTCCTTTGGAACAAACAGATAAAAAGGAGGCGACGATTCTTCGGGAAGACAAGCTTGACGAAGCGTCGTCGATCGTTCTTTATCGGATGAATACGGATCCTTGGTGGATATATGCGGCATATTCCGTTCGCGGAAAATGGTATAAAATAGGTGAAGTGGGTTATGGGGACCATGCGGAAGGCATACATGTTTCAAAAGTGAATGTTTTAAATCAGTCTCTGGTCAAAATTGAGGGGTTTTGCGGCGCCGCCTGTCCGGTAACCGATTATCTCGATGTCAAAAACGGGACGCCGTCCTTGTTTTTGCAAATTCAAATGAATGCAAGGGAAATGGATTTGGATGGGGACGGACAACGGGAGATCGTTGCATCCAGCGGATCGGCGGTTGTCGAGACGATTGTTCTGAAAGCCGAAGACAATCAAATTCTTTCCGCTTCTTTGAACGAAGCGCTCGGCGCATACTCGGTCGTGGTGTCGGAGGATGGGATCATCGAGGCGTTTTTCGGGGAAGCGAACTCTAGATCGAGATTTAGGCTGGTCGATGAACGATTGATGGTTCTCAGCGGGGATTGACGAGCGTCGGCTCACGGTATTGACAAATACCATACAGGGGTATACTATAAACATTGAAGGGGGTGAACGGCGTGGAAGCCGCGCATGAGCTCGAAATCAGCGAAGCAGAACGACATTGCCCGGCAAACGACGGACGGAAAAGTCATCATTCCGATAAAATCAAGGCGGACTTGCTCGCCCGTCTCAACCGGATCGAGGGACAAATTCGGGGAATAAAGGGGATGATTGAAAAAGATACTTATTGCGACGATGTCTTGAACCAGATTGCCGCGGTTCAGTCGGCGCTGAACGGCGTCGGGAAACAGCTGCTTGCGGCGCACATGAAAAGTTGCGTCGTGGAGCGCATTCGGGACGGAGATCTTGAAGTCGTCGAGGAACTGTTGAAAACCATGAGCAAACTTCTCAAATCATGACCGTCGGGGAGGGAAAACTCCTCATGAGAACCGAAACCTTGCGCGTCCGCGGAATGTCGTGCAGCCATTGCGTTCAGTCCGTCGAAGGAGCTTTGAAAAAGATCGGGGCGGAAGGGAAAGCCGATTTGGCGAGCGGTTCCGTTCAGGTTCGGTACGACGAAACGAAAGTCAGTCTGGAAGCCATCAAATCGGCCATCGAAGAGCAAGGGTACGAGGTGCAATCATGACGGCCAAAGCGTCGGTCGACCTGCGGATTACCGGCATGACCTGCGCCGCCTGCGCGAACCGGATCGAAAAAGGATTGAACCGCATGCCCGGCGTCGTCAAGGCGAACGTCAATTTCGCGACGGAAACCGCACATGTGGAGTATTCTCCCGCCGACGTTTCGGTTGCCGACATGATCAAAAAAATTGAACAGCTGGGTTATAAAGCCGTCCGAAAAGAGGAACAAAAGGATCAGGAAGATCATCGCAAAAAAGAAATTTCGATTCAAAAGCGAAAATTTATCGTTTCGGCCGTTCTTTCGTTCCCGTTGCTTTGGGCGATGGTCGGCCATTCTTCGTTCGCCGCTTTTATCCGGGTTCCGGACTGGTTCATGAACCCTTGGGTGCAGTTCGCCCTGGCGACGCCGGTACAATTCGTCATCGGGAAACAGTTTTACGTCGGCGCGTTTAAGGCGCTGCGCAACAGAAGCGCCAATATGGACGTGCTCGTGGCGCTCGGCACTTCCGCCGCTTATTTTTACAGTCTGGTTCTGACGCTGGAATGGACGCGCGCGGCGGAGCGGAGCGACAATCCGGCGATGTATTACGAGATCAGCGCGATTTTGATTACGCTGATCATTCTGGGAAAATGGCTTGAAGCTCTGGCCAAAGGCCGGACGTCGGAAGCGATCAAAGCGCTCATGGGACTTCAAGCGAAAACGGCCCTGGTGGTGCGCGACGGGCGGGAAGTCACGATTCCGGTCGAGGATGTGGTGGTCGGCGACGTTTTGATTGTGAAGCCGGGTGAGAAAATTCCGGTCGACGGTGAAGTATTGGAAGGCGTCTCCTCGGTCGACGAGTCGATGCTGACAGGCGAAAGCATTCCGGTGGAAAAGAGAGCGGGCGATACCGTGATCGGCGCGACCATCAATAAAAACGGCACGCTGAAAGTGAAAGCGACCCGGGTCGGAAAAGAGACCGCCCTGGCCCAGATCATCCGAGTGGTGGAGGAAGCGCAGGGCTCGAAAGCGCCGATCCAGCGGATTGCGGATCGAATCTCCGGCGTCTTTGTTCCCGTCGTCGTCGCAATAGCCTTTGTGACATTTTTGCTTTGGTATTCGGCGGTCGACCCGGGGGATTTCGGCGGCGCTCTGGAAAAGGCGATCGCCGTTTTGGTGATCGCTTGTCCGTGCGCCTTGGGGCTCGCCACGCCGACGTCGATTATGGCCGGTTCGGGACGCGCCGCGGAATTCGGAATCCTGTTCAAAGGCGGGGAACATCTGGAATCGACCCATCGCGTCCAAACCGTCGTTCTGGATAAAACAGGAACGATTACAAAAGGAAAACCGGAACTGACGGACGTGATCGCAGCGGATACCGACGAACCGACCTTGCTCAGGTGGGTCGGAGCCGCAGAGAAAAATTCCGAACATCCGCTTGCCGAAGCCGTCGTCGGCGGCGCTCTCGCAAGAGGGATCGACCTGCCGGCTTCCGATGCGTTCGAGGCGATCCCGGGATACGGCATACGCGCCGTCGTGGAGGGACGCGAAATTCTCGTCGGCACGCGCAGATGGATGGCGCGCTCGGGGGTGAGCGTTCCGGACGCAGCGCTGGCGGAGATGGAGCGTCTGGAAGAAGACGGGAAGACGGCCATGCTGGTCGCGGCGGACCGCAAATACGCCGGGATCATCGCCGTGGCGGATACGGTGAAGGAAACGTCCAAAAAAGCGATCGAACGCCTCAAAAGTCTGGGAATCGAAGTGGTGATGGTGACCGGCGACAATGAACGCACGGCCCGGGCGATCGCAAGACAGCTCGGAATCGATCGCGTGCTTGCCGAAGTTCTGCCCGAGGGCAAGGTGGAAGTGATCCGGAAACTGCAGGCCGAAGGCAAAAAAGTGGCCATGGTCGGCGACGGCATCAACGACGCTCCCGCATTGGCCGCTGCGGATATCGGCATGGCGATCGGCACCGGGACCGACGTGGCGATGGAGGCGGCCGACGTGACGCTGATGCGCGGCGATCTGAACAGCATTGCGGACGCCGTCGACATGAGCCGGAAGACGATGACGAACGTCAAACAAAACTTGTTCTGGGCGCTCGTCTACAACTCGCTCGGCATTCCGATCGCCGCGATCGGACTTCTGGCTCCATGGATCGCCGGCGCGGCGATGGCGTTCAGTTCCGTGTCGGTTGTGCTGAACGCGCTTCGGCTGCAGCGGGTGAAACTCGGATCTTGACCGTATAAAAAAGGCAGGGAACGGTTTTCCGTTCCCCGCCCGCGCGACGGGCCGGTCATTCCGGCTTGTTGCCGGCTTTCGGATCCGGGGTAAAATGGGGTTGATAATCCGTGTACTGGACTTCCGTCACCATCCCGGCCGATGCGTGATGCAGATCGTGGCAGTGGAACATCCAGTTTCCTTCATTGTCCGCACGGAAAGCGACGACGTATTCGTCTCCCGGTTTCAGGTTCAGCGTGTCTTTGATGATCGGGGTCCCTTCAAAAGGTTTCCCGTTTTTGCTCAAGACTTGGAAGAAGTGTCCGTGCAGATGCATCGGATGATCGTCCGTCTTGGAATTGTTGACGATACGGACTTTGACGGTATCCCCTTTTTTGACTTGAATCGGTTCCGTATTCGGAAACGTTTTTCCGTTAATCGTATAAACGGTTTGTCCGTTCCGGGTTTCCGTGTTTAAATACATCGTGTATTCCAGCGTATATTTTTGATCCAGGGTGAAATTCGCGGTCGCGGGCTGACCGTAACGGGTGAGATCGACCGCCGCCAGTTGCGCCTTTTCGTTCGGTTGATCCGTTCCGCCGGCTTCGCCTTCATAAGCGACGACGGCTTTCATCCCTTTGACGGCTTCGTTGTCTCCGTGGGCTTCGATGAACCATTGGCCGGGATTGTCGGCCTCGAACTCGATATCGTAGCGTTCCCCGGGTGCGACCGCGACCACCTGGTCTTTGAGGACGCCCGGATTGTTCAGCGGCTGGCCGTCGATTGCCGTAATTTTGAATTCATGTCCGTGCAAATGAATCTGATGGGTGATATATCCGGCGTTGATGAGCCGAATGCGGACTTTTTCCCCCTGTTTCACCGGCAGTTTATCGACGAGCGGGCCGGATTTTCCGTTAATCGTGTACAAATCGTACATGTTCATGTTGTGTTGCATATTGCCCATGTTGCCGTGGTCCATGCCGGACATGGATCCCGACATGTTGCCGCCGGACATGTTCATGCCGGTGCTGATCCATTCATCCAAGATCAGCGTATAATCGCGGTCGACTTCGGCTTCGTCCTTGGGTTCGACGACAAACGCCCCGTACAAGCCGCGATCGACTTGATTGGCGCTGTCTTGATGGGAATGGTACCAGTAAGTTCCGGGGACGGTCGCCTGGAACGTATACGTGAACGATTGTCCCGGTTGAACCGCGTTTTGGGTGACGCCCGGAACGCCGTCCATCGCGTTCGGCACCGGATAACCGTGCCAGTGGATGGAGATCGGCTCGGGAAGTTCATTTTTCAGGGTAATTTTTACAGTATCTCCTTGTTTAACCCTGATCTCCGGACCAGGGACAGAATTGTTGAATGTCCATACCGGAAGTATTTTTCCGGGTCCCAGCTCTTGATTACCTGCTTTCGCCGTCAGTGTGAACTCTTTACCGGTCATCACCGCCGTTTTGGTCGTCGTATTGGTTTGATTTTGCTTCGTGTTCTCCGTATCCCCCATATTCATCTTCATGTTGGAGTGATCCATGCCGCCCATCGAATTTCCGCCGGAGTTGAAACAGCCCGCCAGCAACACGGCGATGGCTCCGACCGCAGCGGCTCCCTTCAGTTTCCAACCGTTGATCATGGTATTCCCTCCGTTCTATTGTCTTTGCGGTGTCTTCGAGATCGATTATAGAACCGGAATGTGTAGAAGTTGTGAGGACGGCCGAGTTGACATCCGTTTTGATTTACACTACAATGTGTAGCGAGTCTTGGGCGCGGTTCGTTCCTCTTCTTCGCCGAAAGGGACGTGACGGATGGACGGGTTTATCCCTGTCGACGCCTTTGCGGAATGGCTCGGATCGTTCGGAATTTCGGTGCCAACGCCGTTGTTTTCGCGGATTCGGCGGCCTGAAGCGGGTGAAGCAGGAGAACTGGGAATGGTTGCGCAGGCTGAACGCGGCGAGCCGCAAGCGGCGGATGGCGATTGTTTTGCTGGCGCGTCTTACGCCGTTGATCCCGTCGGGTGTGGTTACCTTTGCCGCCGCGGTTTCCCGTATGCGGTTTTTTGATTTTATCGCGGTTTCTGTTGTCGGGAAAGCCCCTTCCGTCGCGATGGAAACCATGGTCGGACACGACTTGATCCGTCTGAATGAAGGGTACCCCAGGTTGCTGGTTTCGCTGCTGTTTTTCGTTCTGTTATACATTTTGTTCAGAAAGAGGCGTAATGAAAGCGGTGATCGACGGACATGACGAAAGTCAAAAAGCTGAACATGACCGAAGAAGGGCTCAATCGTTTTTTCGGCCCGCTCGAAGCCCGGATTATGGATGTCCTTTGGTCTTCGGGAAGGCTGAGCATTAAGGAGGTGCAGGAACGGTTGAACCGGGCGGCCCCGATTTCGTTCAATGCCGTCATGACGGTCATGAATCGACTGCGGGAGAAGGGGCTGCTGCGGAAAACGACTGAAGAGCGGGGACGATACCGGGTTTCCCTTTACGAACCGGTACAAACCAAAGAACAGTTTTTAACCGAGCAGACGAAGGCGCTCACGTTCGGGCTCGTCCGCGAATACGGCGATATCGTCCTCCATCACATGATCGAGGCGCTGGAAGACGCCGACCCGAATCTGATCGCCAAACTTCAGGAAAAATTAGACCGGATGAAAAGCGGGAAAACGCCATGAGATCCGTTTTGATGCCCAAATTGTCCTTCGGTTTCGCGTTGTTGATCGGTTTGTTCGTTCTGTTTCAGATGGGTTTGTTTGCGGTCCATCCGGTCTGGAACGCGCCGTTGCAATGGAATCTGTTTCAATATTGTCTTGCCGTCGTGCGCGAGACCGCAGTGGGGCACGATCTCGTCAAGACGGCGTTCCGTCTGTTGATCGTCTATACGGTCGGCCGGATTTTGTGGCGCATCATCCGGCAATGGGTTTCGACCCGGAAATGGACGCGGGTGATTCGTTCGAGAACGGACCGCGAATCGACCGAGCGGCTGAACGACAGATACCGGCACTGGAAAACCCGATTCGTGGCGGTGCGGGACGATGCTTTCGTGGCCGTGACGATGGGGCTGTTCAAACCCCGGATCGTGGTGTCGACGGGATTGTTCCGGATGTTTTCCGGACGGGAAGCGGAGGCCGTACTGCTTCATGAACGATATCACTGCCGCCGGTACGATCCGCTCAAATCTTTCTTGCTCGCGGTCATCGCCGAGGGGTTGGCGTATATCCTGATCATCAAAGCCGCGGCACGGCACTATAGGATCTGGAAAGAACTTTTGGCCGACCGGTATGTCATACGGCAGATGGGGACGGAATATTACCTGGGAAAAGTGCTGTTGCGTCTGTCGGACGGGAAGGTCCGAAAGGCCGAAGACGGCGTTTCTTTCGCCGATGCGGCGATTAACTACCGGATTTTGCAGGTCCTCGATCCGGGCAAGCCCGTTTCCATTTCGTTCCTGCGACCGAAACCGGTGATCGCGTCCGCATCGATTTTGTTGGCGGTGTTGGGCATGGGGATGGGCGGGTGTGCGTGAATCACTCGCACTACGTACCGTAGTGGAAAAAGGGGGAATGCGGGGTGAGTGCCGCGGACTTGACCGTGTGGCTTGCTTTCGGCGCGGGATTTCTGTCTTTTGTATCGCCGTGCTGTTTGCCCTTGTATCCTTCGTTCCTGTCGTACATCACGGGCGTTTCGGTCAAGGATCTGAAAGAAGGAAGGGGGATTTTCCAGAGGCAGGCGCTGTTGCACACGGCTTTTTTCATCGTTGGGTTTTCCGTCGTTTTTTTTGCGTTGGGGATGTCGGCCGGTTGGATCGGAGAGCTGTTTTCCGGATACCGGGATCTCATCCGGAAATTGGGTGGAGTTTTGGTTGTCGCCATGGGTTTGATGATGCTCGGCCTGTTCACACCGAAACTGCTGATGAAAGAAATGCGTTTTACGTTCGAGCGCAAACCGATCGGATATGCGGGATCCGTTTTGGTCGGAATCACGTATGCCGCCGGTTGGACGCCGTGCGTCGGTCCGATTTTGACCGCGGTGTTGACGCTCGGCATGACCCAGCCGAAACAGGCGCTGGTATATACCGTCGCCTATACGTTGGGCTTTGCCGTCCCATTTTTCGTCATGGCGTTTTTCATCGGGAAAATGAAGTGGATCGTCAAATATTCGGAACCGATGATGAAAATCGGCGGCGCGCTCATGGTCCTGATCGGCATTTTGCTTTATACCGACCGGATGACGAAGATTACGGTCTTTCTCATCGAACTGTACGGCGGGTTTACGGGATTTTGAGGGGTGTGACGGTGAACGCAGCGGCGATCGCATACTTAAGGGGGAACAGACGTTGAAAGAGGATAAATTCTGGCGACTGATCGGTTAGGAGGAATGTTCATGCCCGACGTTTTGCAAGTAGGTTTTCTGATGATCCGACTGGACTGGCTGCTTGTCGGAATATCCGGCGTTGCCGGTTATTTCGCCATGAAACACAAATTCAAAAAAACCGATTTTGCAGAACGTCCGGTTTTGGATAAATTATTTAACGCCTTGATCATCGTTTTTCTGGTTTGGAAACTCAGTCACATGCTTTCTACGCCGTCCATGCTTTGGACCATGCCTTTCGGACTTCTCGTCATTCCCGGAAATGCCGTGGGAGGCTGGAGAAGCTATTTTGTGTTTTCGCCGCCGCCTGTTCAAAAGAAAAACGCCCCCGCTCAAGAGGGCGCGAAAGCCGGTGTCCGCGGCGGACTTGCGTTTGCATCATCGTCCTTACATCGTCATGCCGCCGTCGATGATGATCGGACTGCCGGTCATGTAGGCGGCTTCGTCGCAGCAGACAAATAGCACCGCGTGCGCGATTTCCTCCACTTTGCCGAGCCGCCCCATCGGCTGGCGGCCGACGAACATCGCTTTCATCGCTTCAGGATCGGGAGCGGTCCGGATTTTTTCCTCGATCGCCGGCGTATACGTCGTGCCCGGACAGACGCAGTTGACGCGGATGTTGTCGCGGACGTAGTCCGCGGCCATCGCCTTCGTCATCGCGTAAACCGCGCCTTTCGAGGCGCTGTAGGCGAGCCGGTCCGTATGGCCCTTGATCGCTGCGACCGACGCGATGTTGACGATGACGCCTCCGCCCTGCGCTTTCATTTGTGGCACGGCGTATTTGCACATGAGAAACGTGCCTTTGACGTTGATGCGCATCGTTTTGTCGAAATCTTCTTCGCTTGTATTATCCGCGCGCCCGGGAAGGACGATGCCGGCGTTGTTGACGAGGATGTCGAGCCGGCCGAATGCCGCGACCGTCTCTTTCACGATACGTTCGGCATCGGATGCGTTCGACACGTCACCGCCGACGACGATGCCTTCCGAGCCGGCTGTGATGCGGAACAGCTGATCGTGGCGCAGCGCAAGATCGGCGCCCAGAAAGACGCACCACGCAAACAGGAACGTCGCCGCGTCGACCGCTCACGCCGCCGGATGGCGAAGGGTGCGGGCGACGCCTGAGTAAAACACGAGCGCCGTCAACAGCGCCAGGCCGGTCGCAGCGATCGCCATCTCGATTTTTCCGATTGTTTCATAAACACGCAGCCATTTCTCTTTCATCGCTCGGTTCACCCCGTCCGAACGGCGTCGGCGGTCGCCCCGCGGGGGATTTCGATTTCACGTGTCCGCGGGGCGTGCCGTCGTCGCTTATTGCGATTTGCCGATGTCCTTATAAACCTGATTACGCGCTTCAACCAGGTTCAACTTTTTATAGGCTTCCTCGCCGGCCTTGCGGAAGGCGTCGAGATCGACGTCAGAGACGATCGTGACGCCTTTGGATTTCAGTTCCTGCTTGATTTGTTCCGCTTCCTGCTCCATCTGTTTCGACACTTCGAGACCGGCGATGCGGCTTTCCTCGACCAGGATGTCTTGGTACTCTTTCGGCAAGCTGTCGAAAAACTTTTTACCGACGACTTCGAAGTTGTCGACGGCATCACCCCCTTAACAGGTCGATCAGATTTTCGACGGAGCGGACGGCCGTCCGTTCGACGGCTTCCCGCGTGTAGGCGCCGGCGTGCGGCGTCAGCACGAACTCGTCGAGCGAAAGCAGCGGGGCGCCGGGCGGCGGCGGCTCGACGGAAAACACGTCCTGAGCCGCAAACGCGATGCGCCGCTCCCGCAGCGCCTCGTACAGAGCTTCTTCGTCGACCAGTTCGCCGCGCGACGTGTTGACGAGAATGGCTGTCGGCTTCATCCGGCGAAGCTCGTCGCTGCCGATCATGCGGCGCGTTTCCGGCGTCAGAGGGACGTGCAGGGAGACGGCGTCGGCCTGTTCGAGGCCTTGATGCAGCGAGTCGCAAGCGACAATACCGTATTCCCGCAGGAACGTTTCGTCCTGCGCGTACGGGTCATAAAGCAGAACCTTCATCATCAACCCTCGAGCGCGTTTGGCCACTTCTTTGCCGATCATGCCGCCGCCGACGACGAGCAGCGTCTTGCCGGTCAGTTCGATACCGAGCTGCCGCTGCCAACTGCCGTTTCGCACCGAAGCGATCATCGACGACAGGCGGCGCGCCGCCTCGAACAACAGGGCGATCGTCAGCTCCGCCACCGAAATATGGTTGGTGGCGACGGCGCTGGCGATCTTGATGCCGCGGCGCCGCGCGGCGTCGACGTCGATGTTGTCCAGCCCGACGCCGTATTTCGAAATGGCGCGCAAATCCCGACAAGCGTCGATGACGCGCGCGGTCACCGGATCGACGCCGACGATCATGCCGACGACGCCGTGTTCCGCAAAGGCGATCAGTTCGTCTTCCGTCAGCGTACGCCCTTTGTCGTTTTCAATTACATTAAATCCCAATGTTTCAAGTAGAGGGAATGTTTTCGCTTTCGCCAAAGCGAACGACTTCGGCGTGATGAGAATATTCACGGCGAGGCGTCCCCCCGTTCGGACAGTTTCGCGTAGAACTCCAGGTATTTTCGATATCGGTTGGCGAAGAAATCCGCCTTGGACGTGTCCGGTTCGTAGCAATCCTGTGGCGACGGGCGGACGTCCCGGACGCTCGACAGGCTTCCCGCCGCCTTGAGCGCCAGAATGGCGGTACCGAGCAAAGAGGCGTGTGGCTGTCTTTCGGCGTAGACCGGCAGTCCGAGAACGGACGCGGCCATTCGCATCCAGAATGGTGAATGCTCGATGCCGCCGGAGACGCTGATGCGTTCGGGCGTGCGGCCGGCGACGGCGACGGTGATGTCGTAGCATTGTTTCAGGTTGAATAGGACGCCTTCCAGGGTGGCGTAGTACAGATCATGCCGGTCATGGGTGATTTTCAAGCCGACCAGGGCGCCGGTCCGCGCATCGTCCCATCCCGGGCATCGCTCGCCCGCAAGGAAGGGAAGAAACAGCGGAGCGTCGCCTTTTTCGAGCGCTCGCTCGGCGCCTCGGTCCAGTTCGTCGAAGTCGATGACGCCCTCGCATCCCAATATCTTTCTTCCGGTCCAGTCGACGCAGTTGCCCGCTCCGGCGATGGCGCTGCCGACGATCCATGTGTTTTCGACGCCGACGTAACACCAAGTCGACGGCGTCTCGGCCAGAAGCGGTCGGTCGGTCGTGAGCCGGAGCGCAGCGCTCGTACCGACCGAGATCGTCATGACGTTTTCGCCGACGGCACCCGAGGCGATTTGATTCATACAGCCGTCGGCGCCGGGTACAAGGACGGGGAGACCCGCCGGAATTCCCAGCTGTTCGGCCGCTTCCGCCGAAAGCGGGGCCGTATATTCGGAATCGACGAGTTCTGGGAGCATGTCGGGGCGTACGCCTGCCAGCCGCAGCGCCTCGTCGTCCCAGTCGAGCCGGTGGATGTTCAGAAAACCGCCGGCTGAGGCCGTGCTTCGCGAAGCGGCGAACCGGCCGGTCAGTTTCCAGTACAGGTAGTCGGGCATGGAGGCGATGTAGGCGGCCGGCGGCGAAAGCCGGTTTTCTTTTTCATGAATGTATTTCCAGATCGTATAGGTGGCGTGGATCGGACAGCCGGTTCGCCTATAAAGAGATGTGAACAGTTCGGCGTTTTTCCGGTAACGCGATGTTGTCACGGAAGCGCCGGTATCCGCCCATGTGCTGAGCCGGGAGATCGGTTTTTTTTCGCTGTCGAGCAGCACGAGACTGTGGCTCCAGATGCTGCAGACGGCCACCATGTCGATTGTTTGCTCCGGCGCTCGGGCCAGAACGTCGCGTCCGGCGCGGATCGTCTCGTCGACAAGGGCGTCGGCGTCGAACGTCATCGTGTCTCCGGTGTCGGACGAATACGGGCGGGCGGCGATGGAAAGGACGCCCCCGCCGCTGTCGTACAGCATCGCTTTTGCGGACGATGTCGACGCTTCCAAAACGAGAATGACCAAGGTTCACACCTCGTTTGGGTGCAACATCTCGAAGACGTTCTTTTTCGCGTTTTCGATGTGGATTCTCACGCATTCGCGCAGACGAACTTCGTCGCCAGCAACAAGGGCATCGAAAATATCGCGGTGTTCCTGGACGCCGCGTATCATGCCTTCACGCGGCTGTCGGCCGTAGACGTAATAGGCGTAGATGTGGGTGCCCAAGTTGTTGTAGATGTGGGCGAGCCGCGCGTTGCCGATGCATTGGATGAAGAGTTGATGAAATTCCTGGTCGAGATAGTAGTTTCGAAAATATTCGTTCAAATCACGAATGTTGCCGATCATGCGCTGATGTTCGTCCAAGTTGGCGGCCATTTTCGCGCGGATGTCGGCGTTTTGGTGAAATGTTTTTATAATCTGCGGAATATAAAACGATTCGAACATAAGGCGTATGTCCATCAGTTCTTCAATTTCTTTCCATGTCACCTGTTTGACGAACATGCCGCGGCGCGGGATGTTTTCGACCAACCCTTCGGTGATGAGTCGGTTGAGCGCCTGTTTGATCGGCGTTTCGCTGATGCCGTAGCGCTCCTGAAGTTCGCGGATGACCAATTTTTGTCCCGGAACGAGCGCGCGTTCGGTGATGTCTTTCTTGATGGCCTTGTAGACGACTTCGACGAGTGTTTCCGTTCGGTAGTCGATCAACGTCAAAGCGGGCGTCCTCCTTCGGTTCGGCCGTGTGCGGGGAGCGGTTTGAAACGGCGCCGAAAAAATTTTAGGTCTAAAATCTAAAACCGATTATAACGCTTTCAGTTCGCGGGCGCAACTGCTTTTTCGGACGAGGAAAGTTGAAAAGTTTTGCTTTTCCCGCGCGCTGTGGTATGGTGTCATTCGGAAAGGAGCGATGACGCCATGACGCCTGAAGACGAGGTTCGCCTGCCGCAAGCCGGATCGGAACGGCTGACGAGGCAGCTTGCGTTCTTTCTCGAGGCCGACCGTCTGAAAACCGTTTTGCGCAGGACGCTTGCGGCCGGCGCGTCGCGGAGGGAAAACGCTGCCGAGCACAGCTGGCATCTGGTGCTGATGGCTCTCTTGTTGTACGAACACGCCGCCGAACCGAAGCCGGATCTCGCCCGCGCGCTGAAGATGCTGGTCGTTCACGATCTGGTCGAGATCGACGCCGGCGACACGTTCGCCTACGACGACGAGGCGCACCGGGACAAGGCCGAGAGGGAGGAGCGTGCGGCGCGGCGATTGTTCGGCCTGTTGCCGGACGACCAACGGGAGGAGTTTTACGCGCTATGGAAGGAGTTCGAGGAACGCCGGACGCCGGAGGCGAAGTTCGCGGCGGCGCTGGACCGGCTTCAACCGATGATGTTGAATTACGCTTCGTCGGGCTATGCTTGGAGGCGATACGGGGTGACGGCCGAACAAGTGCTCGACCGCAACCGGATCATCGCGGACGGGGCGCCGGCGCTGTGGGAATTTGCCGAAATGCTGGTGCGCGAAGCGGTGCGTCTCGGATGGTTGCCGGTATAATCCTCCCGAAAAGCGTCAACACTGGTTGGTATGACACGGTGTCGACGCTCGATGAGGGAGGAAACGAGTCATGTGGACGCGTTGGCGAAACGGATGTCTGGCGCTTGTTGCGGCGTGGTCGATCGCTTGGCCGCATTGGCCCGAGGCGCGGGCCGAAGGGCCCGACGGCGCTTCCGAACGGCCCGACCTGGCGCCGAACGCGCGGTCGGCGATTTTGATGGATGCGGCGACGGGCATCATTTTGTACGAAAAAAACGCTCACGACCGTTTGCCGCCGGCCAGCATCACGAAAATCATGACGATGTTGCTCGTCATGGAAGCGATTGAAAAAGGAACTCTCGCCCTGAACGAGAAAGTGCGGACGAGTGAATATGCCGCCTCGATGGGCGGATCGCAAATTTTTCTGGAACCCGGCGAGGAGATGACGGTGGAGGAGTTGTTGAAAGGCGTCGCGCTGGCGTCCGGCAACGACGCTTCCGTGGCGCTTGCGGAAAAGATCGCCGGCACCGAAGGGCAGTTCGTCCGCATGATGAACGAAAAGGCGAAGGCGCTCGGCATGAATAACACACATTTCCGCAATTCCAACGGTTTGCCGGCCGACGGCCATTATTCGACCGCTTACGACATCGCGCTGATGTCGAGAGAGTTGCTCAAGCACGAAGCGATCACGAAATATACGGGACTTTACCAGGACTATCTGCGCAAGGATACCGACAAACCTTTCTGGCTCGTCAACACGAACAAGCTCGTCCGGTTTTACGAAGGAGCCGACGGTTTGAAGACGGGCTACACGAGCGAAGCGAAGTTTTGTCTGGCCGCGACGGCCAGGCGCGGTCATTTCCGCGTCATCGCCGTCGTGATGGGTGAACCGGACTCGAAGACGCGCAATGCGGAAGTGGCGAGAATGTTCGACTATGCGTTTTCGCAATACGACACGATTCCTCTCTACGATACGGGGGATGCGATCGGTTCGGTGCGCGTCGAAAAGGGAGCCGTTTCGTCGCTCCGTCTGGTTGCCAAACACCCGTACACGGTGCTCGTCCGCAAGGGCGAAAAAAAGGAGGCGCTCCGCACCGAGATCGTCTGGGAGCGCGTTCGCGCGCCCGTCGCCTATGGACAGCGCGTCGGGACGCTGAACGTCTATCGGGGCGAACAGCTCGTCGCACAGTTTCCGCTGGAATCGCCGGCAACGGTGGCGCGCGCGGGCTGGTGGACGCTCGTGAAGCGGACGGCCAAGCGGATGTTTTTTGTCGACTGACGACGGAGGAGGGCGAAGGAAAGAGGGGTTTGGGAATTTTGTTCTATTTTTGTCGATGAGCAGGAAAAGCACGTTCGCGCGTCGAATTCCTTGTTTATCCGTCCAAGCAAGGAGTGAACGCGATGGGCCTTGAGGTGGAGTTGGAACGCCGGCGCGGCGCGCTGATCGTCCGGCTCGGCGGCGAGCTGGATCACCATACGGCCGGCGAAGTGCGAGCGCGCATCGACTCAGCGATGGCGCGCGGCGATACGCGCGATCTGGTGCTTAGTCTGAAAAACTTGACGTTTATGGACAGTTCCGGCATCGGCGTCGTGCTCGGCCGGTATCGGCAGTTGGCCAGGCGGGGCGGCCGGCTGGTGATTTGCGACGTCAGTCCGGCTGTTCTCCGGCTGTTTGAGCTGTCGGGGCTGCTGAAGATTCTCGCCGTGGAAGAAAATGTGGAGCGGGCTTTGTCCCGGCTGGAGGGCGCGTCATGAGCGACCGAAATTATATGAGACTGGAGTTCGCCAGCCGCTCGGAGAACGAAGCGTTCGCTCGCGTCGCAGTGGCGGCGTTCGTCTCGCAGCTTGATCCGACGGTAGAAGAACTGACGGATATCAAGACCGCCGTTTCAGAGGCGGTAACGAACGCGATTATTCACGGCTACGACGGCCGGCCGGACGGCGTCGTCATCATCGAGGCGGAGATTGTCGGTGAGGAAGTGCGCATTTCCGTCGAAGACCGCGGCAAAGGCATCGAGGACGTCGAATTGGCGCGACAGCCGATGTATACGTCGAGGCCGGAACTGGAGCGCTCCGGCATGGGATTTACGATTATGGAACATTTCACGGATGGTCTGTCGGTCGAATCCGCGCCCGGGGAAGGTACGCGCGTTCGGATGACGAAGCGGATCCTTTCCAGGAAAGCTTTGTACAACTAGGGGCCGATCCGCCCATGGATCATCATCTGGATGACACGGAAGTCAGACGGCTGATCGCGCGAAGCCAGGCCGGTGATGCAGAGGCGCGGGAGGCGCTTGTACAAGCCAATATCAGGCTCGTCTGGTCGGTCGTCCAGCGGTTTCTAAACCGTGGCTACGAAGCGGACGACCTGTTCCAGATCGGTTGCATCGGCCTGCTGAAGTCCGTCGACAAGTTCGACCTGTCGTACGACGTGAAATTTTCCACTTATGCGGTGCCGATGATTATCGGCGAGATCCAGCGGTTTCTGCGCGACGACGGTGCCATCAAGGTCAGTCGGTCGATGAAGGAGCTGGCGCAAAAAATCCGCAAAGCGAAAGACGAACTGTCGAAGCGGCTGGACCGCGCGCCTACGGTCAGTGAGCTAGCGGAAGAACTGGGCATCAGTCCGGAAGAAGTCGTGTTCGCTCAGGAGGCCGGCAAGCCGCCGGCGTCGATCCACGAGACCGTTTACGAAAACGACGGCGATCCGATTACGCTGATGGACCAGATCGCGGACGATTCGCAGGAGCTCTGGTTCGACCGGCTGGCGTTGTCTGAGGCGATTCGGGGCTTGAGCGAACGGGAGAGGCTGATCGTCTATCTGCGGTATTATTGCGACCAGACGCAGTCGGAAGTGGCGAGCAGGCTCGGCATTTCGCAGGTGCAGGTGTCGCGGTTGGAAAAAAAGATTTTGCAGTCGATCCGTAAGCAGATCGCGCAGTGATGGTTTAGGAGGGGGCATGGCTTCCCCCTCCTATCGTTGTCCGTGTACTTCAACTTTTCGTCTCAACTTTACGTCCCGCCTCGATCGCAGCCTGGGCGGCCGCCACGCGTGCCAGCGGGACGCGGTACGGCGAACAGCTGACGGCGTCGAGACCGGCGTTGTGGCAAAACCGGATCGAATTCGGGTCGCCGCCGTGTTCGCCGCAGATGCTCGTTTTCAGATCCGGCCGCACGGCTTTACTGCGTTCGACGGCGAACCGGACGAGCCGGCCGACGCCGTCGGCGTCCAGCGTCTGAAACGGGTTGTCGGTCAAGAGGCCGCGTTCCAGATAGGCGCCGAGAAATTTGTTTTCCGCGTCGTCGCGGCTGAAGCCGAACGTCATCTGCGTCAGGTCGTTCGTGCCGAACGAGAAAAAATCGGCGTATTCAGCAATCGCGTCCGCGACGAGCGCCGCCCTCGGCACTTCGATCATCGTGCCGACCCGGTAGGGCGGCCGGCCGCGCGATTCGCCGAGTTCCTCGCCGGCGATCCGGTCGATCATCTCGCGGAAAAAGCGCAGTTCGCCGGGGATTCCGACGAGCGGTACCATGATTTCGGGCCGTACGTCGACGCCTCGCGCCGAACACGCCTTCGCGGCGCGGAAAATCGCGCGCACTTGCATTTCGTAAATGTCCGGCCGGACGACGCCGAGACGGCAGCCGCGTAGGCCGAGCATCGGGTTCGACTCGCGGTGTTGCCGGACGGCGCGGATGAGCCGGTCGAGCTCTTCGCGCTCCGGCTCCGCGTCGGCGCCGTCGGCCCCGTCGGCGGTGAAGTCGAGGCGCTGCCTGCGGAGAAGAAGCGTTTCCAGGTCGGGCAGAAATTCATGCAGCGGCGGGTCGAGCAGCCGGACGGTGACCGGAAGGCCGTCCATCGCCTCAAAAATCGCCTCGAAGTCGCTCTGCTGCAGTTCCAGTAACCGTGCCAGCGCTTCCTCGCGCCGCTTGCCTTCGTCGAGAATCATCGACCGGACGACGGGCAGCCGTTCCGGCGACAAAAACATGTGCTCCGTACGGCACAGCCCGATGCCTTCGGCGCCGAACCGGCGGGCTCTCGCCGCGTCTTCGGGCGTGTCGGCGTTGGCGCGGACGGACAGCCGCTTGACTTCATCGGCCCACGACAGCAAAAGTTCCAGTTCTTCGGACAATTCCGGCTCTTTCAGCGACACGCGTCCGGCGATGACCCTGCCGGTCGACCCGTCGATCGACAGCCAGTCGCCTTCGCGAAAAATGCGTCCCCCCGCGACCAGAACCCGTTCCCGTTCGTCGATCCGCACCGACTCGCAGCCGCAGACGCACGGTTTGCCCATGCCTCGGGCGACGACCGCCGCATGGCTCGTCATGCCGCCGCGCGTGGTCAGCACGCCTTCGGCAGCGATGACGCCGTGGATGTCGTCCGGCGTCGTCTCGGGACGGACGAGCAGGACCGGTTCGCCGGTTTTGGAACGTTCGACGGCGGTGTCGGCGTCGAACGCGATGCGGCCTGACGCCGCCCCCGGCGAGGCGGGCAACCCTTCGGCGACGACGTCGAGCGGGCCGTTTTCGTCGATCGACCGGTGCAGCAGGCCGTCGAGATGTGACGGTTCGATCCGCATGAGCGCCTCTTCTTTCGAAATCAGACCTTCGCGGACGAGATCGGCCGCGATGCGGACCGCCGCGCGGGCCGTCCGTTTGCCGGAACGCGTCTGGAGCAGGTACAGCCGGCCGCGCTCGACCGTAAATTCGACGTCCTGCATGTCGCGGTAACGGCGTTCGAGCTGTTCTGCGAGCCGGACGAGCTGCGCGTAGACATCGGGAAAGTCGGTTTTCAACCGCGCGATCGGCATCGGCGTCCGGATTCCGGCGACGACGTCCTCGCCCTGTGCGTTCGGCAAGTATTCGCCGAAAAGCGCGCGCAGGCCGGTGGAAGGGTCGCGCGTAAACACGACGCCCGTGCCGCTGTCGTCGCCGAGATTGCCGAACACCATCGCCTGGATGTTGACCGCCGTTCCCTGGTCGTCTGGAATGCGGTGCGCTTTCCGGTAGACGATCGCCCGCGGGTTGTTCCAGGAGCGGAAGACGGCTTCGACGGCCAAAAGCAGCTGTTCGTGCGCGTTCTGCGGAAAATCGCGTCTCGTCTTTTCCCGGATGAGCGTGCGGTAGCGTTCCACCAGCTCCCGGAGTCCCTCCTCGGGGATGCCGGTATCTTCGTGCACACGGTAGCGGAGCTTCACTTCCTCCTTCGCGCGGTCGAACGCCCGGGCTTCGATGCCGAACACGACGTTGCCGAACATTTCGATCAATCGTCGGTAACAGTCGCGGGCAAACCGCGGATTGCCGGTTTCGGCGGCGAGCCCTTCGACAGTTGCGTCGTTGAGCCCGACGTTCAGGATCGTGTCCATCATCCCGGGCATCGACGTCACCGCGCCGGAACGGACCGATACGAGCAGCGGGCGGTCGATGCCGCCGAACGCACGGCCGGTGCGGCGTTCCAGCTCGGCGACGGCCGTCCTGAGTTGTTCCGGCAGACCGTCGGGCAGTTTTTCTCCTTTCTCGTAAAAAGCGCGGCAAGCGTCGGTCGTGATCGTAAACCCCGGCGGAACCGGCAGTCCGGCGCGCGTCATGTCGGCCAGGTTGGCGCCTTTGCCTCCGAGCAACGGCTTCATGGACACGTCGCCTTCTTCAAACGCGTAGATCCACTTGCGCAAACTCACCGTTCGAAGTCCTCCCGTCGATTCGATTCGGCGTGGTTGTCCCGAGAACGGCAATCGTTCGGTTCGGGGCACACGCCGTAGTAGACGGTCACCTTTTCCGTGTCGAATGTGTCAAGAATCCGGTTGCACTG
This sequence comes from Candidatus Reconcilbacillus cellulovorans, assembly GCA_002507565.1. GTDB lineage: Bacteria > Bacillota > Bacilli > Paenibacillales > Reconciliibacillaceae > Reconciliibacillus > Reconciliibacillus cellulovorans. The sequence goes on along the minus strand of MOXJ01000018.1, from coordinate 32,106 downwards.
AGCACAGATCAATGTTCCGAGTTCGAGCTGCCGGACGTGCATGCGCATTCCCTCCTTTCCGGTTGCAAGTCGGAGATGTAACGGACGAGGTCGAGCACCCGGCAGGCGTAACCCCATTCGTTGTCGTACCATGCCAGAATTTTCGCCTGATCGCCGACGGTTTCGACCGAAGCTCCGTCGATAACGGCAGACTTGTCGTTTCCGATGAAATCGGCGGAAACGAGCGGAAGGTCGGTATAGCCGACGTACCGCGACCATCTTCCGCCCGAGGCTTCGCGGAACGCCGCCCGAATGTCGTCGGCGTCTACAACGTGGGTAAGGGTGACGGTCATGTCGACCAGCGAGACGTCGGGCGTCGGCACGCGGACGGCGATACCGCGCACGGAAGACGCCAGATGGGGCAGCACGTCGGCCAACGATCGGCCGATACCGGTCGACGTCGGGACGATCGACAACGTGCAAGCACGGGCACGGCGGAGGTCTTTGTGCGGGTTGTCGAGATGGCGTTGATCGCTCGTGTAGCTGTGAACCGTCGTGACCCAGGCACCACGGACGCCGAAGGCGCGATCAAGCACGGCGAGCACGGTCGCTGCACACGTGGTCGTGCATGAGGAAGCGGAAAGCAGGACGTGTCTCGACGGGTCGTACGCCGTTTCGTTGACGCCCATGACGACTGTCAGATCAAGCGATTTTCCGGGAGCAGTCACGACGACGCGCGAGACGCCGCTGCGCAAGTGGGAGGAAACCGCGTTTCGGTCCAGAAATTTTCCCGTCGCTTCGATCACGATGTCGACGCCGGCTTCCGACCATTCAATCTCCGCGGGGTTTTGCCGGTTGAATACGCGAACGGGCCGGCCGTCGACAACGAGGTTGGGGCCGTCGGTTCGGACGTCGGCCCCCCAGGTGCCGTGGACGCTGTCGTATTTCAGCAGATGGGCCACCGTTTCGGCCGGATGGATTGAGTTGACGGCGGTGACGCGCAACCCGTCGGGCGCATCCGGTCCGAACGCCCGGCGGAAGATCAGCCGCCCGATCCGCCCCATTCCGTTGATGCCGACGGCTGTTTCCATTGCGATGCTCCTTTCCGGTCGTTTATGGCGTCTTTATTATAGCATCTTGAATAAATATGACGCAATAAATATTGCGATATCGGCGAAATAAAATGATTTATTTGTGTGAAAGGTGTTATTTATAATGTCGTGATGGCGAAAGCCGTTTCGGAGCATCCTAACCGATGCGGGCGATAGAATGTCGTCCGGAGGAGGGATCCGAGCGGTGACGACGAAGGCGGAAGAAACGGTATTCGTGCGGATGCGCCGGCGAGCGTGTGTTACGCGGGGAATGCCGATCACCGTCGGCGACGTCGCCGGCATTTTGGCGGAGCGGCCGGAAACGGAACGTCGGCTGCGCGAAGTCGTCGTCCGCCGGACGGGTGCGGAAGATGGAGTTTGGGCGGTCGTCGACGCCCTGGACGTCGTCGGCGCCGTCCGTCGGGCGGAACCCGGTGTGACGGTCGAGCACGTCGGCGATCCGTATTCGCTCGTCGAAATCGTTCGCCCGGGGCGACGGCCGAACGTCGCATTGGTCGGCTTGATGTGGGTGTTGCTTTTTCTCGGTTCAGGGCTTGCCATCATGAACTTTCACGAAGACGTCGGCATGCCGCAAGTTCACCGGCGGGTGTACAAGATGATGACGGGCGTCGACGCCGAACGGCCGTATTGGCTGCAAATCCCGTACTCGATCGGTCTCGGCGCGGGCATGGTGCTTTTTTTCAATCATGTATTCAAGAAAAAATTCAGCGATGAGCCGAGCCCGCTGGAAATCGAAATGTTTTTGTACGAACAGGGCATGGATCAGTATCTGGTTGCAGAAGAGTACCGTCGAAGACGCGAGACGAACGGTCGGCAGGCACCGGATCCGGGGGAGGAGAATAGATGAATTTAGTTTCCTTCTTTTGTATCGTTATGGTCGGATTAGCAGGAGGGTTTGTCGTCGGCGGCGGACTCGTCGCCTTGCTCGTCGTGCTGGATATCGTTCCGCGATTGATGCGGCTGTGCGGCCTCGGAGGGCGGTACGCCTCGGTGTGGATGTTCGAAAGCGCGATCGTCGCGGGCGCGCTCGTTTTTACCGCGGCGGATTTTGAAGGCTGGTCGATCCGTCTGCCGCCGCCGACGACGGCATGGGTCGGCCTCGGTTTCGGTATGTTCGTCGGCATGCTGGCCGCGGCGCTGACGGAAGTGCTTAATGTTTTCCCGATAACGGCGAAACGGTTGCGCATGGAGGCTTCCGTCGGTTGTCTGCTGACGGCCGTCGTACTGGGAAAAGTGGCGGGTTCTCTGTTCGATTGGATTATTTTCCATTAATAGTAAAATAAGAGAGTTTGAAAGAAAGGAGTTCTCGGGACATGGCAGACGACATGGCGTCCGACCGCGGGCGGTCCGGTTCATCCGACCGCAGGCTGATCGACGAAGCGAATCGTAAGGCGCTCGAACGCGATCCTGTTTCGACGACGCGGCGGGAGTCGGAATGGAAACAGACGTCAGATATCCCGAAGTCGGTTGCGGAGATCCGGAAAGCGTTGCAGGAGAAGATGGGCCTGGACGTCAGCTTCGATGTGATTTACCGGGAAATGACCGTCGGCGGTCGCGACGCGGCGGTGCTGGTGCTGAACGGCTTCGTCAACGACGTGACGGTCGCGACGGTGCTTCACCGGTTGTCGCTGGCTCGGGAAGAAGACTTGCGGCCGTCTGTGCTGCAGACGGTCGTCCGCGAGCTAATCCCGCACGCCCAGGTCGAGGTGACGTCGGATTTCGACGAAGCGGTCGACGCCGCGCTGGTCGGTCAACTCGTACTGTTTCTCAGCCATGAGGAAAAAGCGGTTCTCGTCGACACGCGAAAATATCCCGCGCGTTCCGTCGACGAACCGGATCTGGAGCGCGTCGTGCGCGGTTCCCGAGACGGATTCGTCGAGACGCTTCTAACCAATGTGACGCTCGTTCGCCGCCGGCTACGCGACCCGAGGCTGACATTCGAGGTCATGCGGGTCGGCGAACGGACGAAAACACATATCGCCGTCGGCTATATCCGCGACATCGCCGATCCCGACCTCGTCCGGGCGATCAAGCGGAGAATCGCGGAAGTGAAGGTCGACGGACTGCCGGTCGCGGAGAAACAACTGGAAGAATCGCTCATCCGGCAAAGTTGGAACCCGTTCCCTAACGTTCGCTATTCGGAACGACCGGACGTCGTATGCGCGCATTTGTTGGAAGGCCATGTCATCGTGTTCGTCGACACGTCGCCGAGCGTCATGATGCTGCCGTCGACTTATTTTCATCACTTGCAGCACGCGGAGGAATATCGGCAAAGCCCGTTCATCGGCACATATCTTCGCTGGGTGCGTTATTTCGGGGTTCTGGTCTCGCTTTTCCTGCTTCCTCTTTGGTTTTTGGTCGTCCACATGCCGGTCAAGCCGGAAGGCCTCGAATTTCTCGGGCCGGCAAAGCCGGGAAAGGTGCCGCTGCTTCTTCAGTTCGTCTTGATTGAACTCGGCATCGATCTGATGCGGATGGCGGCCGTGCATACGCCGTCGCCGCTGACGACGGCGATGGGGCTGGTCGCCGCCATTTTGATCGGCGAAATTGCCGTCAAGACCGGATTGTTCAACAACGAGGTTATTCTGATGATGTCGGTCGCAGCCGTGGGGATGTTCGCCACGCCGAGCTACGAGCTGAGCCTCGGCAACCGGATCGTGCGGCTGAGCTTGTTGTTGGCCGCCGGTTTTTTCGGCGCGTGCGGGTTCGTCGTCGCGGCCGCCGTCTGGCTGACGTTTCTGGCGACGCGGCGTTCGTACGGTTCGCCGTATTTGTGGCCGTTTATCCCGTTTAATTTCAGGGCGCTCGTCGATGTCCTGCTGCGGCGGCCCGTTCGCTTTCAGGGCGACCGCCCGAGCGTAACCCGTCCCGTCGACCCGTCGCGGCAGCCGTCGTAGCGGGAAAAGCCGAGTGATTGCGATAAGCCGCCGATTTGTGATAAGGTTTTAAGGAAAACGGATTTCGGACGAGGGGAAATTTTATGCGGTTGCGCGGGACAAGCCGGATCAACGAGCGGGGGCATCTTGAAATCGGCGGCTGCGACGTGACCGAGCTGGCGCGGGTGTACGGAACGCCGCTTTACATTTATGACGAAGCGCTCATCCGGCAAAAATGCCGCGAGTTTGTCGACGCTTTTCGCAGCTCCGGCGTGCCGTTTCAGGTCGCCTACGCGTCGAAAGCGTTCTGCACGATGGCGATGTGCCGGGTCGTCGCCGAAGAAGGGCTGTCGCTCGACGTCGTGTCCGAGGGGGAGCTGTATACGGCGCTGCGCGCGGGTTTTCCGCCGGAGCGGATTCATTTTCACGGCAATAACAAGTCGCCGGACGAAATCGACATGGCCGTCGGCGCGAGGGTGGGCTGTTTCGTCGTCGATAATTTCCATGAAATGGAAGTTTTGTGCGACGTCGCTCGGCGTCGAGGCGTCAAGGTTCGGGTGTTGTTGAGAGTCGCGCCGGGCGTCGAGGCGCATACGCATGAATACGTGATGACGGGCCAGACCGACACGAAATTCGGATTCGATCTCGAAAGCGGGGCGGCCGACCGCGCGCTGGAAGAGGCGGTGCGGATGGAGACGATGGAGGTCGTCGGCGTACACGCCCATATCGGTTCACAAATTTTCGAAACGGCGGGATTCCGGGCGACTGCGGAAAAACTCGGCCAACTCGCCGCCCGCGCGCGCGAACGTACAGGTGTTACCTTTTCCGTCGTCAACGTCGGCGGCGGATTCGGCATCCGCTATACGGAGGAAGACCGGCCGCTCGCGGTATCCGATTACATCCGTGCCGTTACGGATGCGGTGCGCACGGCATTCGGGCGGATCGAGGGCTACCCGTTGCCGGAAGTATGGGTCGAACCCGGCCGAAGCGTCGTCGGCGAAGCCGGCACGGCGCTCTATACAATCGGATCTTGGAAAGAAATTCCAGGCATCCGTCGATACGTCGCCGTCGACGGCGGCATGGCCGACAACCCACGGCCGGCGTTGTACGGCGCCCGTTACGAAGCGATTTTAGCCAACCGCGCGAATGAACCGGCGGACACGGTCGTCACGGTTGCCGGAAAATGTTGTGAAAGCGGCGACATGCTCATTCGCGACTGCCGGCTGCCGGATCCGCGGCCGGGTGATCTGCTCGCCGTTTTTTGTTCCGGCGCTTATCAGTATTCGATGGCGAGCAATTACAACCGGCTGCGCAGGCCTGCGGTCGTTTTCGTCCGTGACGGGGCGGCGGACGTTGTCGTCAAGCGGGAGACGCTCGACGACGTCGTCGGCAACGATGTTTTGCCGGAACGATTGAAAGGGCGCGGGCCGGCTTGAACCCCGTTCGCGGCCGTGCGATAATGGCGATAACAGGCAAAAGGGCCGGAAGCGGGCTCGTTTCGCCCGATTACGTGCATCTTTTCACAAGGCGGACGGAAGAATGATTGTTTCGACGGAACTCGGCATCCGTCCGGTATCTCAATCGGGCGTCCGGGAAGGGGGAGTTCGGTGTATCGCCTGTGGGATGGGGAGACGCTCTCGGACGAGACATACATGCGGCTGGCGATCGAACTGGCTTCGACAACGCTGGGGCAGACCGGCGTTAATCCGGCTGTCGGCTGCGTCGTCGTCAAAGACGGCCGGGTCGTCGGCGTCGGTGCCCATCTCGCACGCGGCGGCCCGCATGCCGAAGTTCACGCGCTGCAGATGGCCGGACCGGACGCCGCCGGTTCGACCGTTTATGTGACGCTCGAGCCGTGCACTCATTACGGTCGGACGCCGCCTTGCTGCGACCGATTGATCGCGGAGGGCGTGAAGCGCGTCGTCGTAGGCTGTCTCGACCCGAATCCGGCCGTTGCCGGTCGAGGCGTTGAAAAATTGCGCGCGCACGGCGTCGAAGTCGAGGTCGGGTTGCTCGGCGGCGAGGCGGAAAAACTGATCGAAATGTTTCGCAAATATATCACGACGCGCATGCCGTTCGTCACGATGAAAGCGGCCGCGACGCTCGACGGCAAGATCGCCTCCAAATCCGGCGACAGCCGATGGATTACGGGGGAACGCGCGCGGGCGTTCGTCCATACGCTGCGTCATCGTCATCAGGCGGTCATGGTCGGCGTCGATACGGTTCTTGCCGACGATCCATTGTTGACGACGCGGCTTGCGATTCCGGCGTTGTCGCCGGTGCGGCTCGTCGTCGATTCGAGGTTGCGCCTGCCGCCGGACGCGCGTGTAGTGAAGGAAGGTGGAGCGCGGACGATCGTGCTGACGACGCGGCAGGCTTCGATCGAGCGCGCCATGCGGCTGAACGCCGCGGGTGCCGAAGTGTTGCGCTGCGGCGACGGGCCGCTCGTCGACCTGCGCGAGGCGATGCGGCTTCTCGGCGAGCGGGAGATCGGCTCCGTCCTGCTCGAGGGCGGCGGCCGGCTGAACGGTGCGATGCTGGACGCCCGACTCGTCGACAAGGTTGTGCTGTTTTACGGTCCGATTCTCGTCGGCGGAGGCGAACGCGCTCCCGACGTCGTGCGCAACGAAGGCGCCGACCAAATCCGCGACGCCATCCGGCTGCGCGACATCGAAGTGACGGTATTCGGGGAAGACGTCTGCGTCGTCGGGTATCCCGTTTACCCGGAAGCCGAAGTCGAAGAGACCGGGACGGCAGGCGTTCCGGCCGATTCGGCGCCTCGAGGTTCGATCGGCAGGCGGTGAGGAGGGATAGCCGTGTTTACGGGTTTAATCGAGGAAGTCGGCCGCATCCGGGACGTTCGACAGGCCGGCGAGACGTTGCGCCTGACGGTGGAAGCGCCTAGGGTGGCGTCGGGCGCTGCGGTTGGCGACAGCGTCGCCGTCAACGGCGTCTGCCTGACCGTCGTCGCCGTCGATCGCGGCGCGTTTACTGCGGACGTCATGCCGGAGACGTTTCGCCGTACGGCGCTGAAATCGCTTCGTCCCGGCGACGGCGTCAACCTGGAGCGGGCGCTTCGCGCAGACGGACGGCTGGGTGGACATCTCGTCCAGGGGCATGTAGACGCCACCGGCGTCGTGCGCTCCCGGACGCCGGACGGGAACGCCGTTCGGTTCGCGATCGAGCCGGATGACTTTTCGTGCATGAAATACGTCGTTCCACGCGGTTCGATCGCCGTCGACGGCGTCAGCCTGACGGTCGTGTCGGTCGAGGGGCGTTTTTTCGTCGTGTCGATTATCCCGCATACGCTGGAAAAAACGATGTTCCGACACCGCAAGCCGGGCGATGCCGTCAATCTGGAAACCGACATCATCGGCCGGTACGTCGAGCGTTTGCTCGACTGGCGCGGAGGCGGAGGGGGAAGCGGATTGACCGAGGAGAAACTGAGAGAAAACGGATTTTTTTAAAACCGTTACATGGAACGGGGAGGGGGCGCCCGTGTCCGACGGCGACATTCGCTTGAACACGGTGGAAGAGGCGATCTATGACCTGATGCTCGGCAAAGTAGTCATCGTCGTCGACGACGAAGATCGCGAAAACGAGGGCGATTTCGTCGCGTTGGCGGAGAAGGCGACGCCTGAAGTCGTCAATTTTATGATCCGCGAGGGACGCGGCCTCGTCTGCGTTCCGATCACGGAAGAGCGTGCCGAACAACTCGACCTGCAGCCGATGGTCGCCTGGAACACGGACTATTACGGGACAGCGTTTACGGTGTCCGTCGACCACGTTTCCACGACGACCGGCATTTCCGCGTTCGAACGGTCGCGGACGATTCGTGCGTTGATCGACCCGAACGCCAAACCGCAGGATTTCCGCCGTCCGGGGCACGTGTTCCCGTTGATCGCGAAAAAAGGCGGCGTTTTGCGCCGCGCCGGACATACGGAGGCGGCCGTCGACTTGGCACGGATGTGCGGGTCGTTTCCGGCCGCGGTCATTTGCGAAGTGATTCGGGAAGACGGCGCGATGGCCAGACTTCCCGATCTCGTGCGGATTGCGGAGAAACACGACCTGAAAATCGTGACGATCCGCGACCTGATCCGCTACCGCAACGAAAAAGAAAAACTGGTCAAGCGCGAAATCGAGGTGCGGCTGCCGACCGACTACGGATTGTTCACCGCCGTCGGCTATTCCAACGAAGTCGACCAGAAAGAACACGTCGCGCTCGTCAAGGGCAAAATCGATCCGGACCGGCCGACGCTCGTCCGCGTCCATTCGGAATGTCTGACCGGCGACGTATTCCGCTCGCACCGGTGCGACTGCGGGCCGCAGCTGGCCGCCGCCTTGAGCCGGATCGCCGAGGAGGGCTGCGGCGTGCTGCTTTATTTGCGCCAAGAAGGCCGCGGCATCGGCCTGCTGAACAAGTTGCGCGCCTATAAATTGCAGGAGCAGGGATTGGACACGGTCGACGCGAATCTTCGATTGGGGTTCGCTCCGGATTTGCGCGACTACGGCATCGGCGCCCAAATTCTGAAAGATCTCGGCGTCCGGAAAATGCGGCTTTTGACGAACAACCCGCGCAAGATCGTGGCGCTGGCGGGATACGGGCTCGAAGTCGTCGAACGCGTCCCGATCCAGGTACGCCCGAACGAGGACAATGTCGACTATCTGCGCGCCAAACAGCTCAAGCTGGGCCATCTGCTGCAGGTCGCCGACGATTCGGACGAAAGAGACAGGGGAAAGGAAGGTCCGCATGAACGTGAAAACGTATGAAGGCAGGCTCGTCTCGGAAGGGCTGCGGTTCGGCATCGTGGTCAGCCGTTTCAATGAATTGATTACGTCGCGGCTGCTTTCGGGGGCGCTCGACGCGCTCCGCCGCCACGGCGCGGGCGACGACGACATCGAGGTCGCGTGGGTGCCGGGCGCTTTCGAGATTCCGCTTGTCGCTCTGAAAATGGCAGAATGCGGCCGGTTCGACGCCGTCATTGCGCTCGGCGCCGTCATCCGCGGCCAGACGCCTCATTTCGACTATGTCTGCTCCGAAGCGGCCAAAGGCGTGGCGTCGGTGTCGCTGCGCACGGGGGTGCCGGTAGCGTTCGGCGTGCTGACGACCGACACGATCGAGCAGGCCGTCGAACGCGCCGGAACAAAGGCGGGCAACAAGGGCTGGGAAGCGGCGATGACGGCCCTCGAAATGGCGAACCTTCTACGCCAGCTGCGATGAAACATGCGGTACAGACTGAAATCGTTCGAAGGCCCGCTCGATCTTTTGTTGCATCTGATCGAGGCGAACGAAATCGACATTTACGACATTCCGATCAGCGAAATTACCGACCAATACTTGGCGTACCTCGACCAGATGGACCGGATCGAGCTCGATTCCGCCTCCGAGTTTCTCGTCATGGCGGCGACGCTGCTCGAAATCAAATCGAAAATGTTGCTGCCGCCGCCGCCGGTTCAAGAACCGGAGCCGGACGACGTTTTCGAAGAAGGACCCGATCCGCGCGCCGAACTCGTCCGTCAGCTGCTCGAATACCGCAAATACAAGCGCGCCGCCGAAGTATTGAAGGCGCTGGAGGACCGACGAGCGCTCGTCTGCTCGCGGGAACCGGCGGATTTGTCGGCTTTTCTCGCGCAAGAGCCAGACGAGCCGCTTCGGCCGGCGGCCGACCCCGTCCATCTCTGGGCCGCGTTCCGCAGAGTCATGCGCAACCTGGCGGCGCGGCGGGCGGTCGCGACCGTCCGGCGCGACGATATCCCGGTGCGGAAGCGGATGTGGGATATTCTCCGCCTTTTGAGGGAGCACGGCAGGCGTTTATTGTTTTCCCGGCTGCTCGGCGACCGTCCGTCGCGCATGGAGGTCGTCGCGACGTTTTTGGCCGTTCTGGAGCTGGCGAAGCGCAAGGCCGTCGGCTGCAGCCAGGAACGCTTGTTCGGTGAAATCGTCCTCTGGGAGCGGGAGGGGGCGCGGGCGTTTGAATTATTCCCGGATGAAATCGATTATTGAAGGGCTGTTGTTCGCCGCCGGGGAAGAAGGGCTGACGGCAAAACAATTGGCCGATGTTCTTGAGACGGACGTTTATGCGGTGCAATCCGCCGTCGCCGATCTGAAGCGCGAGCTCGAGGAAGGCGGCCGGGGCGTTCGCATCGCGGAAGTCGCCGGCGGTTACCAAATGACGACGTGCGCCGACCATGCGGAATACATCCGGCGGCTCGCCCGGTCGCCGCAGCGTGCACCGCTGTCGCAGGCCGCCCTGGAGACGTTGGCGATCATCGCGTACCGGCAGCCGATTACGCGCGTCGAGATCGAACAGATTCGCGGCGTCAGCAGCGAGCGGGCGATCCAGACACTGCTTTCCCGGCAGCTGATCGAGGAAGTCGGGCGCGCGGACGCCGTCGGCCGGCCGATTTTGTACGGGACGACCAAACGGTTTTTGGAATATTTCGGCCTTCGAGATCTGAGCGAACTGCCGCCGCCGGAAGAAGACCTTCCCGACGGCGAAAAACCGCTGTTCGACGTCGAGCAGATGACGATCGACGAATGGAAACCGCATGAGGATTCCGGTAACGGCGAACATTAAGGGCGGAGGCGATGAACGGTGCAAGGGGGGGCATGGATTTTGCTTCCGACGGCCGTCTTCGCTGCGGCGACCGTTCTGGCGGCGGTTTTGCTGTTTTCCCGCCCCATGTTTCGTTTGTCTTACGTTCGAGGGCCGGCAAAGGGCGAAGGGATGGTGGAAGCCATCTGGATGGGCCTTCATATCCCGGTCGTTCGATGGGAAGACGGCGGAGGTTTCCGTCGGACCGGCAGGTGGCGGCCGGGACGGTTCGTGCGCCGTCGGGACGCTGCGGTTCGTCTGCTCCGCGATGCGGAATGCACGGAATTTCGCTGGAAAACGGACATCGGCCTTGAAGACGCTGCGCTGACGGCGGTTGCCGCAGGCGTCTGCTGGGCGGTCACTTCATCGGTAGTCGGTTGGGGAAGCCGATTCGTTCGGCGGGTGGTCCGGCCGGACGTCCGAATCCGGCCCGTTTACGGGAAGACAGTCTTCTCCACGGAGTTGTCCGTCGCGATTCGAATCCGGATGTACCGCCTTGCGATCGAGGTGCTGCGAGCCATGGCAGGATCTGTTCTTCCGGCTGCCGGCGCGTCGACGTCGACCGACCGCCGAGAATAGCATTCGTCCGGTTCGGGGGAAACTAACTTGAACAATCGGCCGAAAGGAGCAGTCCCCGAATGCCGGAACACCCGATCCAAGGCTTGATGAGAACGGCCATGGAACATATCCGCGACATGGTCAGCGCTAACACGATCGTCGGCGCGCCGGTCGTCGCGCAGAACGGCACGACTGTCCTGCCGATCTGCCGCGTCTCGTTCGGTTTCGCGGCGGGAGGAGGCGAGTTTGTGAACGCGGATGGGCAGTCCGGTCAATCCGGCCAGTCCGGAAACCCCTCGGATAACACGGCTGTTTACCAGCCGCAGCAGCCGCCGTATCCGTTCGGCGGCGGAAGCGGCGCCGGCGTGTCGATCACCCCGATCGCGTTTTTGGTCGTCGGCGCCGACGGCGTCAATGTGTTGCCGCTCGGGCAGCAGGCGCACGTCATCACCCGCCTTCTCGACGCCGTTCCTGCGGCGTTCGACCGGATTCAGGCGATGTTCCGCAAAAACGCCGAGCCGGACCGTCTCCGGAAAGACCGCGCCGACGGAACGGGGAGCCGAGAATACCGGGAACCCGGAGAAGTCAGCCGGACTTCCGGTCCCCATGGGCAGTCGCCGGATCAGGACCGGATGATGCGGGAGATTTGACCGCCCGGTCGTACAGAAAATCGGCAAGGTAGACGGCGCGGACCCGGTTTTGAAGCCCGCGGAGGGCGATGCCCGCCCGAATTTGCAAAAGACACCCCGGGTTGCTCGTAACGACGACGTCGGCGCCGGTCGAAACGATGTCGTCCATTTTACGATCGCAGTCGGGCGGTGTTCGCGTTTGTTCCGGCGAACAGTACCGGCCATCAGACAGCCGCGAAACAGGCCGACCCGCCCGATCCTCGTTCCTTGTGCCGGCAAAAAACCGGTTCCGAGCAGCCGGACGACGCCGTCCGCCGCGTTCGGCAGCGCCTCTTCCATGCTGCGCGTGAGCGGGAGATGGGGCAACAGATGAAGAAGCGTCAAATTACGGATACCCGCGTCTGCTCAAGCAGTCGGCCGTAAGGGACGCCGGCGGGGTGACGCGCGCCTCGTCGTCGACGCGGAACCAAAGCTCGCCGACGGCGCGAATCTGTTGTTCGCGGACGGACGGGGAAAGCATTGCCGAGAGCTCTTCGCGGCCATTTCGATGGTAAGATCCGATGATCAGGTCATCTGATCACCGGTTCGCTGTTTCTATGGTATCATGCAAGCGGTTTGTTGTAAAATAAAAAAAACACGCGGAGAGGAGACTGGACATGGAGTTTTGGGGGTTGGTCGGTCTGGGCTTTTTGCTCGGCGTCAAGCACGCGACGGAGCCCGATCACGTCATCGCTGTGTCGACAATCGCCGCCGAAAGCCGCAGTCTTCGACGGGCGTCCTTGGCCGGGGTTTATTGGGGCGTCGGCCACACGCTGACGCTGCTTGTGGTCGGCACTGTTTTGCTTGCCGTTCGGGGGCAAATTCCGGAGAAGTGGTCGCTTTCGCTTGAATTTCTCGTCGGAATCATGCTTGTTGCGCTGGGAATCAACGCACTGAACTTCAGAACTCGTCGCGTGCACAGTCATGTCCACTGGCACGGCGTGCTGCGGCACACCCATTTTCACGAACACCCCAACGGCAGGACGGACGATCACCGGCACCTCCACATCGAATTGTCGTATATCAAGGCGGGACTCGTCGGCGTTGTGCACGGCCTGGCGGGAAGCGCGGCGATGGCGCTTCTGGCGGCGTCGACGGCGGAGACGATCTGGCAGGGAATGCTCTATATCGTCGTGTTCGGCGCCGGTACCGTTCTCGGCATGGGTGTCTGCACGACGGCCGTCGGGCTGCCGTTCGCGCTGACGGCCGACCGGCGCGCAAGCCTGAACCGCGCCCTCGGGATGGCGGCGGGAGCGCTCAGCGTCGTTTACGGTGCGTACTACATATATCACCTCGGCGTATCGGAAGGGTTGTTCCGCCTCTGGCTCGAGGCGTAGGACGCGGCCCGGCGTACTGCGGCGCGACTTTTCGCTTTGCGCACATAATTGGCGGCACATCGCGGCACATAATCGCCCGACCGGCGCATAGACATGGTAAAAAAGCCCGTCCACAGGGGGGCTAAGGCCATGTCCATGGGCCGGTTTCGTTTTCGGGCGGCCGTTTTTGTCGCGCTCGCCGTTTTTTCCTTCGCGGGGCCCGCGTTCGCCGTAGAACCGACTGCCGCTCGGCTTCGGCCGCCTGATTTGCGGGCGGAAGCCGCCGCACTGATCGACGTCTCGTCCGGCCGTCTGCTGTACGAACGCCATGGGGACCGGAAGTTGCCGATCGCCAGCTTGACGAAAATCATGACAGCCATCGTCGCCATTGAACACGGCCGGCTTACCGATCAAGTCCGGACCGGCCCAGCCGCCGTCGGTGTGGAAGGCTCGTCGGTCTATTTGCGGCCGGGGCAGACGATGAGTCTGAACGATTTGCTATACGGTCTGATGCTGCGATCCGGCAACGACGCAGCCGTCGCTATCGCCGAACACGTCGGCGGTTCCGTCGACGGCTTCGTCTATTTGATGAATCAAAAAGCCGAGCAACTCGGACTCCGCGATACCCGATTCCGGAACCCGCACGGTCTTGACGAAGAAGGCCACTATTCGACCGCTGTCGATCTGGCGCGGCTTACGGCTTACGCCCTGCGGAATCCCGTCTTCCGCGAAATCGTGAAGACGAAACAAAAACGGGTGCCTAACCCGAACCCAGACGAGCCATGGGACATCATCTGGCAAAATAAAAACAAAATGCTGTATTTTTACGAGGGGGCCGACGGCGTCAAAACCGGGTACACGAAATCGGCAAAACGTTGCCTCGTTTCGTCCGCGACGCGTGACGCCAGGCAACTCGTCGCGGTTACGCTGAACGATCCGGACGATTGGGTCGATCATCGGCGGCTGTTGGATTATGGATTTGCGGCGTTTCGCCCGCACACGGTGGTCGAACGCGGGCAACCCGTAGGTGCGACGGGGTATGTCGCGGCCGCATCGTTTCGTTATCCGATCCGGCCCGGCGAGGAGAAGCTGTTCGAACTCGTCGTCGAGACGGTGCCCGAACGTTCGGTAGCCTACCGACTGGGCGAGCGGGGAATTTTGGAGATCCGGTTTGCCGGTGTCAAAGTCGGCGCCGTCGCTTTGACGGAAAGCACGGCCGGGCCGGGCGACCGGGAGTCTGGCAGCGCTGTCGGCCGTCTGACAGGCACCGCTGGTTCGTCGACGTTTTTCGGGCTGTGGAAGGCGGTCTGGAAAAGTCTGTTGGTCGGCCGGGAAGGGGGAAAGCGCGGATGGTCAACTGGATCTGGATCTTCCTAATCGCTGGCGGTTTTTTGTTTGCGGCTGTCGGAGGGAAAATCGACGAAGCGTCGCAAGCGCTGTACGACGGGGTGAAAACCGGGGTGACGATCAGCCTCGGCATGATCGGCGTGCTCGCCTTTTGGATGGGCATAATGCGGATCGCGGAAGAAGGGGGCCTTGTGCGGGCGGCGGCGAGGGTGCTAGGTCCGGTCGTCCGCTTCTTGTTTCCAGATGTTCCGCGCGATCATCCTGCACTCGGTTACATTTTGTCCAATTTGACCGCCAATGTGTTCGGTCTCGGCAACGCGGCGACGCCAATGGGCATCCGCGCCATGCAGGAGTTGCAAAAGCTCAATCCCGATCCGACCCGCGCTTCCGCCGCCATGTGCACGCTGCTCGTCGTCAACACCGCCAGCGTGACGCTGTTGCCGACGACGATCATCGCGATACGGGCGAACATGGGAGCGACCAATCCTGCCGACGTCGTCGGCACGACGCTGCTGGCGACGGCGATTTCGACGGCGGCGGCGATCGTGTTGGACCGCTGGTATCGGCGGCGCCATTTCGGACGGCCGTTCTCCGGCGGGCCGAATCGCCCGGATGGGGGAACATCGTCCGGCAGTGCGGCGCAGAAAAACGGTCGATGCCGCGGGCCAGGGGAGGGCGACGGCCGTGTATGATACCGTCGCGGCGCTGTCGGGATGGCTCGTACCCATCGTGGTTGTCTCGGTTCCTCTCTACGCCGCGCTGCGCGGGGTTGCCGTCTACGAATCGTTCGTCGAGGGCGCCAGGGACGGGTTTGATACGGCGGTTCGCCTCATTCCTCATCTGGTCGGCATGATGGCGGCGATCGCCGTTTTTCGCGCTTCGGGAGCGCTTGATCTGCTGCTGGACTGGATTCGGCCGGCGCTGGACAAGGTCGGAGTTCCGGCTGAAACGGCGCCGCTCGCGCTCTTAAGGCCGCTGACGGGATCCGGATCGCTGGCGTTTGTCGTCGAACTGATGCGGCAACACGGCGCGGACTCCCTCGTCGCCCGAATCGCCTCGACCGTGCAGGGAAGCACGGAGACGACGCTCTACGTCATCACGGTTTATCTCGGCGCCGTGGGCATCCGAAACGGCCGGTACGCGCTGAAAGTCGGGCTGATGTCGGATGTGGTCGGTTTTTTCGCGTCCGTCTGGATTTGCCGATGGGTTTTCGGGCCGACTTGAGCGCCCCGTTGCCGTCGGTTATGATGGGAGATAAGTAAGAATGCCAACGACGGCGCGTCGGAGGGGCCGAAACATGCTCGAAAGGTTGCAGAAGGTGCTGGCGGCGGCGGGACTCGGTTCCCGGCGCAAATGCGAGGAATGGATCGCGGCCGGACGCGTCGCCGTCAACGGGAAAACGGTCACCCGGCTCGGCGTCAAGGTCGATCCCGAGCGCGACCGCATTTCGGTCGACGGCCGGCCGGTGCGCGTTCCGCCGAAGAATAAGAAAGTTTATTTGATGCTTCATAAACCGAAGGGGTATTTAAGCAGCGTATCCGATCCGTTCGGCCGCAAGACGGTCGTTGATCTCGTCCGCGACGTCGGTGCGCGTGTCTATCCGGTCGGCCGGCTCGACGCCGACACGGAAGGATTGCTGCTGCTTACGGACGACGGGGATTTCGCGCACTTGTTGACGCACCCGCGTTACGGCGTTCCGAAAACGTATCTGGCGACCGTTCGCGGCGTTCCGCACGGTTCGCTGTTGGAAAGGCTTCGGCGGGGCATTCGGTTGGAGGACGGTGTGACGGCGCCTGCGCAGGTCGAATACGAAGACGTCGATCTGGAACGCGACGAGGCCGTCATCCGGGTGACGATCCGCGAAGGAAGGAAGCGTCAGGTGCGCCGCATGTTCGAAGCGATCGGTCATCCCGTCGAACGGCTCGTCCGCGTCGGGATCGGTCCGCTTCGGCTCGGCTCGCTGCCGGTCGGGCGCTACCGGCCGCTGACGGAAAAAGAGGTCGATCTGTTGCGGGCGGCCGCCCGTCGGACACACAAACTTCACAATTCCGGCGACGGAAGCTGATATAATGGAAGACATGAAAAAGCAGAAGCGATGGTTGCAGGCCGTCATTTTCGCCGCCGTTGTCGTTCTGGGCGGCTATACGATCGTCGAGGGATTCCGATCGCCGACGAAAACGCCTGAAGTCGGGGATCAAGCACCCGATTTCGCGCTTTCCGCCGTCGACGGTCGGATATACGAGCTGAGCGGGTTGCGCGGGAAAGTCGTGCTCGTCAATTTCTGGGGATCCTGGTGCGAACCCTGCAAACGGGAAATGCCGGCGATCGAAAGCCAGTACCGGAAATGGAAGCCGAGCGGCTTCGAAGTGCTGGCCGTCAACATCGGCGAAAGCGCCGTGACGGTAAAGGGATTTATGGAACAGTACGGCTTGACGTTTCCGGCGCTTTACGATCCGAACGAGTCGGTCCGCAAAAAATACGGCGTCGTCGTGTATCCCACCAGCTTTTTTATCGACGCCCGGGGCGTGATCCGGTTCAAGCAGGAAGGAGAAATGAACGAGCCGATGATCGAGCGGATCGTAGTCTCGCTTCTTTCGTGATCGTTCGCCGACGGGGAGGATCGGGGTTGCTGATCGAAAACACGAAATGCGAGTGCGGACATCAAAATCCCCCGGGAACGGCGCTGTGTGAGGCGTGCGGAAAACCGACCGGTGAAGCCGACGGGAACGAGCCGTTGCCCATGCGGTATGAAGGGGCCGCCAGGCGTTCCCAGAAGGCGCAGAAAAACGCGGCGGATCGGATCTGGAGCTTTTTTTCGTCCGTTCGGACCGCCGTCGTGCTTCTTTTGTTGACGCTTCTCGGGGCCGCGGTCGGATCGGTGTTTCCCCAGGAAAATACGATTCTCAACGCGGACGCGATCGATTTGGCCGAATATTACCGCCGACAGTACGGCATGGTCGGATATTACTATTATCGACTCGGACTTTCGAGAACGTACGATTCGTGGTGGTTTCGTGGATTACTCGTTCTGCTCGGTACCTCACTCGTCGTCTGCAGTCTGGACCGCGTTTTGCCGCTGTACCGCGCGCTTTCCCGCCAGAAGGTGAGGAAGCATCCGACATTTTTGTCTCAACAGCGTATTTCGTTCCGGGCGCAGGTGGAAGTCGGCGGCCAAGCGGGTTCGGCAGATTTACTGGATCGGCTGGCCGAACGATTGAGGCGGCGCGGGTACCGCATCCGGAAGGACGGCGATGCGCTGCTGGCCGAAAAAGGCCGTTTTAGTCGATGGGGACCTTATATCAATCATGTCGGCCTGCTCATCGTATTACTTGCGGTTCTAGCGCGCAGCATACCCGGCTGGTCGATGGATCAATATTTAGCGTTTCCCGAGGGTGAAACATTGCCGATTCCGGAAACGCCATATTACTTGAAAAACGAACGGTTTACGGTGGAATATTACCGCGAGGACGAGCTTCCCGAGACGCTTCGGCAAAAAGGGGCGGTCGTTCCGAAAGAATATCGCACCGAGGCGGTTTTGTACGAATGCACGGCGAACTGCGACGATCCGATGAAACCGCCCGTCCTTCGGGAAGTGGTTCGGCACGACATTTTGGTGAACAAGCCGCTTCGATATCGGGACTTGTTGGTGTATCAGTTCGATTTCGCCGAAACGCCGCAAATTGTGAAAGTGCGCCCGACGCTGCGGAACGCAGTGACGGGGGAGACGATCGGAAAACTGGAGCTGCGCACGAAGCAACCGGAGACGGAATATCGGGTTGGGGCGTACAAATTGGAATTGGTCCGCTATTTTCCTGATTTTTCGCTCGATGCGGAAGGACGGCCGACGACTCGTTCTCCCGTGCCGCGAGCTCCCGCGTACGTCTTTCGCATTACCGGACCGAATTTGCCGGCCGATGGCGTCAGCCATCTTTATTTGGTCCGGCCCGCGGACAAGGAAACGTACCGGGAAGCCGACCTCAACCGTGCGGCGGGCAGCCCGTTTTCGCTTTCGGTGGAATCGATGCAGGAAGATTTGGAGTTTTCGCTCTATACCAGTTATCTGAATGTGCGCAAGGAAAAAGCGTTACCGTTTGTTCTGGCGGGAGCGGCCGTCTTCATCATCGGTGTATGTATCGGGCTTTACTGGCAACACCGTCGCGTCTGGGTGCAGGTTGAAAACGGCGAATTGCTGCTCGGTGCCCATACGAACAAAAACTGGTTCGGTTTTCGGCTGGAAGTGGCGCGGGTCCTGCGCGAGGCGGGATTTCCGACAGATCCGCGCGCGATCGACAAAGGAGGCAAACGTTCATGGACCTGACGGCGGTCAGCAGTGCGTTTCTGTTCGTCGCGTTCTTGCTTTATTGTTTGGCGTTCATCGGGTTCGCCGTCGCGATCACGGGGCGGCGATGGTCGAACCGTTCGCCCGAAACCCATTCCAGACGATGGGGGTGGTACAGCTACGGGCTTGCGGCCGTCGGCTTCGTGTCGCATGCGGTTTTTTTCGGAACGCGCTGGGCGGCGGCCGGACATATTCCGACCAGCAACATGTTTGAGTTTATGGCGTTTTTGGCCATGATGACGGCGGGGGCGTTTTTGCTTTTGTACGCGTTTTACCGGGCGCCGGTGTTCGGAGCGTTCGCGATGCCGGTCTGCGTCGTACTTCTGGCCTACGCCTCGGTTTTTCCGAAAGAGATTCAGCCCCTCATCCCGGCGTTGCAAAGCTACTGGCTGTACCTCCATGTGACGACGGCCGCCGCCGGGGAAGCGTTCTTTGCGGTGGGGTTTGCGGCGGCGCTCATGTATCTCGTGCGCACGGTCGATTTTCGTCGGACGTGGCCGCGCCGCGGCGTCGAATTCACGTTGTATCTGGGATTGGTCATCGCGGCGTTTGCGATTTTGGTTTATACGTTTCGCGCCGCGGGTTATGAGGCTGTTTTCCGCGAAGGGCAGCCGGCTGCGGACAAGCAGTCGACCGGTTCCGCGGTCCGGACGGTCACTTACACGTTGCCGCCGATCGTCGCGCCGGCAGACGGCGAACTTTTGTCGATGGATCCGTTTTTGGGGCTTTCGCGGCCGTTGTTTCGGGCGCCGTCCTGGATGAACGGCGTGCAGGCCGGCCGAAAGTTGAATACGGTGATCTGGTCGCTGGCGGGTGGTGCCGTTCTTTACGGCTTGTTGCGGACGGTGGCGCGCAAGCCGCTCGGCCAGGCGGTCGCGCCGCTCATTTCGGGGCTTGATCCCGAGGATCTCGATGAGGTCAGTTATCGCGCCATCGCCATCGGGTATCCGATCTTTTCGCTCGGCGCGCTGGTGTTCGCCATGATTTGGGCGCAAGAAGCCTGGGGAAGGTTTTGGGGCTGGGACCCGAAAGAAACGTGGGCGTTCATCACATGGCTGTTTTATACGGCTTATCTCCATTTGCGGCTGTCGTGGGGATGGCGTGGGATGCGGTCGGCCTGGCTGTGTGTTCTCGGTTTTCTGGTCGTCATGTTTACGCTGGTCGGTGTCAATCTCGTGATCGCCGGTCTGCATTCGTATGCCGGGGTTTGAGGCGTCGGACAAAAGGAGGTTTCGGGCGTTGAGCGAGCCGGTTCGGATTTTGGTGGCGGACGACGAGGAGCGAATCCGCCGTTTGCTCAAAATGTATCTGGAGAAAGAAGGATATCGCGTCGACGAGGCGCAAGACGGCCCGTCGACGCTTCGCGCCGCCTTGGAGACGGACTACCATCTCATCGTGCTCGATTTGATGATGCCGGGCATGGACGGCATCGAAGTCTGTCAGAGGCTTCGCCAGGCGAAGGCGACGCCCGTCATCATGCTGACAGCGCGCGGGGAGGAGTCGAGCCGAGTCCAGGGATTCGAAGCGGGAGCCGACGATTATGTCGTCAAACCGTTCAGTCCGCGGGAAATTGTCTACCGCGTCAAGGCTGTATTGCGCAGGTCGACGGCGTCGACGTTTGCGCCGCAGGATCGGGGCGGCAGTACGATCATGTTTCCGCATCTCGTCATCGAATATGATGCCCGTCGCGTCACCGCCTGCGGCCAGGAAGTGCATCTGACGCCGAAGGAATACGAACTCCTCCACTATTTGGCGTCGTCGCCCGACAAAGTTTTCTCGCGCGAAGAGCTGTTGCGCGACGTGTGGCATTATGAATTTTTCGGCGATTTGCGGACGGTCGACACCCACGTCAAACGGTTGCGGGAAAAATTGAACCGCGTCTGTCCAGAAGCCGCCGCGATGATCACGACGGTGTGGGGTGTCGGTTACAAGCTCGAGGTGCCGAAGTAACGTGTTTGTCTTCAACATCCGGTTCTGGAAAAGCGTCGTCGGCAAGCTATGGGCGACGATCATCGGACTTGTGGCCGTCGTCCTTCTGATCAACAGTCTGCTGCTCGGCCGGTTTATCGATTCCAACATGATCGTGCCGGTGGACCAGGAGCGCCATTTGCTGCGCGTTGCCTCGCGCGTAGCGGAACAGATATCCGCCCACCGCGACGCCGGGGACTATCTGACGCTCGTCGCCGACTTGCTGCACGCACAGGACGCAGGGCTCGTCCTGCTTTCGACAAATCTTGTTCCGGCTGCAGGCGATACGTCGGCCGCGCCGGCGCTGGTGCCGTTGTTCGGCGCCGACGCCCTGCGCCGGGTGCTCGAATCCAGCCGTCCGGAAGGGCCGGTCCGGTTTTGGAAAGAAGACGGCGCAGACTATTACCTTGCATGGGCGGTTCCCGTTCGCGGGGCGGACGGGTCGGCGTCGGGGCTTGCGATTGTTTATCAAAAGAGGATTGAGTTCGTCTATATACAACAATATTATACAAAATTGTTTTTTATTGCGATTGTCATTGGGTTTTTGTTGACGACCTTTTTCGCGTTTTTCCTGTCGACGCGCATTACGCGGCCGCTCTTGCAGCTGAAAGCCGGGACGGATGCCATTACCCGCGGCGACTATACGACGCGGGTTCCCGTTCCCTCGTCCGATGAAATCGGAGAATTGGCGCGTGCTTACAACCATATGGCGGAATGGTTAGAGCGGTCGATCCGCGATTTGCGCCACGAAAAGGAACTGTTGTCGGGCATTTTGCGGAGTATGACGGATGCCGTCGTGACGTTCGACGCGGAAGGCCGCGTGCTTCTGGCCAACCCGCCGGGGGAAAGCTTGATCGAACAGTGGAATGCGTTGGACGACGAAGACGGCGGTCCAGACGGCGTTGCGGGTGTCGCGCGCAGCGTCGAAGCAGAAGGCGGAAGGGAACGCGGGCGCCGTCTGCCGCAACCGCTTGCGCAGCCGTTTCGAACGGCGGTGGATGAGCGGCGGGAGGTGCACGCCAAGCTGCACGTCCGAAACGAGGTGTTTTCCGTCGTCGTAACGCCGCTGTCCGGAGACGGCGAAAATGCCGTTCGCGGCGCGGTCGCCGTCCTGCGCGACGTGACGGAGGAATACCGGCTCGACAGGCTGCGCAAAGATTTCGTCGCCAACGTCTCGCACGAGTTGCGGACGCCGCTGTCGATGTTGCAGGGATACAGCGAGGCGTTGCTTGACGACATTGCGTCGACGCCGGAAGAACGCCGGGAAATCGCCCGTATCATTTATGACGAATCCGTGCGTATGGGTAGGCTCGTCCGCGACTTACTCGATCTGGCGAGAATGGAATCAGGGCATATGGATTTCCGCTTCGCCCCAACAGACTTGCGGCTTATGCTCGACCGCGTCTGGCGGAAGTTTGCGGTTTACGGCAAGGAACACGGTGTTTCGGTCGAGCTCGACATGCCGGCTGACGAGCCTCTGACGTTGGAGGAGGCCGACGAAGACCGTTTGGAACAGGTGCTGACCAACTTGTTGGACAACGCGCTCCGCCATACGCCTTCCGGCAAGCGGATCCGGATTAGCGCGGCTCGAGAGGAGTCGGCGGCGGGAACGTATGTCCGCGTTTCGGTCGCCGACGAGGGACAAGGGATTGCGGCGGAAGATTTGCCGTTTATTTTCGAACGTTTTTACAAGGCGGACAAGGCGAGGACGCGGTCGTCCGGCGGCGGCACCGGGCTCGGTCTGGCGATCGCCCGGCAGATCGTCGAGGCGCACGGCGGTCGCATCGACGTCGAAAGCACCGTCGGACAAGGATCGACCTTTTCGATCCTCTTGCCCGTCCGGCGGCGGCCGTGACCCGCCCCGACGCCGGCGCCGGGCGAGAACGGGCGCGAACGGCGTCGAAGGCGGAAGAATGATCTTGTTGTTCGTGGAACAAAACCGGCTTACAGGTCGATTTCACGAACGGACCGGATTTCCGGCTGACGCGCGATTTCCGCCAGCACGTCTTTCGGCACCGGCTTGTCTACCGCGAGTACCATGATCGCCGGGCCGCCGACCGTCTTGCGTCCGACCTGCATGGTCGCGATGTTGACGTCGTTGGCGCCGAGCGTCGTGCCGAGGCGGCCGATGATGCCGGGTTTGTCGAAATGGGAGACGAGAAGAAGATGTCCTTCCGGTGCTACGTCGACGGGATAGCCGTCGATTTCGACGATCCGTTCGCCGTATCCCGAAAGAAGCGTTCCCGCTGCCGTCCGTTCTTCCCGATTCGAACGCAGCGACACGCGCACCAGGTTTGTAAAGCCGCGACTGGCCGACGATTTGCGCACCGAAACCGCGATGTCGCGCGTTTTGGCCAGGTATAGGGCGTTGACGATGTTGACCTCGTCGCCAAGATGCGGGGTTAACGCTCCTTTGACGATGTAACGCGTCAGCGGGTTCATGTCCCATTCGACGAGGTCGCCTGAATAATCGATTTGGATTTCATGGACGGCGCCCTGGATGACCTGGCCGAGAAAGCGGCCGATCCGTTCGCCGAGGCCGAAATAAGGCTGCAGTTTTTTCAAAACGTCCGGCGCTACCTGCGGCAGGTTGACGGCGTTTTTGAACGGTTCGTTGCGCAGCGCGCGCAGCATCTGTTCGGATACATCGATCGCGACGTTTTCTTGCGCCTCGATCGTGGAGGCGCCGAGGTGCGGCGTGACGATGATATGCGGGTTGCGGAAAAACGGATGATCGGGCCGCGGCGGCTCCTCCTCGAAGACGTCGACGGCCGCGCCGGCCACGATGCCGCGCTCGATCGCTTCTAGCAGCGCCTCTTCGTCGATGATGCCGCCGCGCGCGCAGTTGATGATGCGTACGCCGCGCTTCATGCGTTCAAATTGGGGTTTGCCGATCATATGCCGCGTTTCCGGCGTAAGCGGCGTGTGGACAGTGATGAAATCGGCCTGTTCCAAAATGTCGTCGATCGTGCCGAGCCGGATGCCGAGCTTTTCGGCGCGTTCCTCCGTCATGTACGGGTCGTAGCCGACGACGTCCATGCCGAACGCTTTCGCACGCTTGGCGACTTCCGAACCGATCCGGCCGACGCCGATGATGCCGAGCGTTTTGTTGCGCAGTTCGACGCCGACGAACGACTTCCGATCCCATTGGCCGGCGATCGTCTTGGCGTACGCCTGCGGAATGTGACGGGCCAGCGCCATCATCATCGCGAACGTATGCTCGCACGTGGTGATCGTGTTGCCGTCCGGCGCGTTGATTACGATAATGCCGCGCGACGTTGCGGCGTCGAGGTCGATGTTGTCGACGCCGACTCCCGCGCGGCCGACGACTTTCAGACGCGTGCCGGCCTCCAACACCCGCTTCGTCACCTTGGTCTGGCTGCGCACGAGCAGGGCGTCGTATTCCCCGATGATTGCGACCAGTTCGTCCTCGCTCAGGCCGGTTTTCTTGTCGACCTGGACGTCGGGCGCCTCGACCAACTGGCGGATGCCGTGATCGCTGACCGGGTCGGATACCAGCACTTTGAACATGACGTCGATTCTCCCCCGTCGTTTTCGAAGTCGTTGTCAAAAATGACGGAACCCGGGACCGCGCTGTTGTCCCGAGTTCGCAGCCGAATCCGCAAAGACGGCCGATCCGTCATCCGCGGCGTTCTTCATAACGTTTGACGCATTCTTCGTAGAGATTGCGCGCGAACGCGGCGTCTTTCCAACCTTCGATGACTGTTCGTTTGTTTTCTAGGTCTTTGTAGGTCTGGAAAAAATGAGCAATTTCTTTCAGCGTATGTTCGGGAACGTCGTTCAAGTCACGGACATGGTTCCAGCGCGGATCGTTTTTCGGGACGCCGAGCAACTTTTCGTCCTGGCCCTTGTCGTCCGACATGATCAGCGCGCCGACGACGCGCGCTTCGATCACGCATCCCGGAAACGTCGGGAACGTCGTCAGCACGAGGATGTCGAGCGGATCGCCGTCAAGGGCGAGCGTTCCTTTCAGACTGCCGTAGTCTGCCGGATAATGCATCGGCGAGTAGAGCACCCGGTCGAGAAAAAAGACGCCGCGCTCCTTGTCGTATTCGTACTTGTTCTGGCTTCCGGACGGAATTTCGATAAACGCCTCAACGACCAGTTCGGACATGATTTCTTGGCCTTCCTTTCGACATGCAGTTGTTCGGGTGGTGGTTTCAAATCGACTCCATTCTAGCGCAGTCGGGAAGGAATTGCAAACAGTGCGGGCGGTTTGCGACAATAAAATCTGCAAAATTGTTTCGGACATTCTTGTTTCGAAACGGAGGAAAAGCGGTGGGTGAAACTCGCGACCTCGATCCTGCTGAATTCGTAAAGCGTCTTGTGACGGGGAGACTGGAAGGCGCCCGCATCGTCGATGTACGGGAACCGGAGGAATGGGAGCGCTACGTCCTGGACCAGGCGGAACGAGTGCCGATGCGCCTTGTGCCCGTCCATATGCAGCGTTGGACGAAAGATGAGGACATTTACGTTCTATGCGCCCACGGGATTCGCAGCGCGGCGGTCTGCGACTATTTGCGGCAAAACGGATTCGCGAGCGCCGTCAACGTAGCGGGCGGTCTTGCCGCCGTCGCCTGGCTGAAGGACGGCGTGCTTTACGACAGGGTCTGACCGTCTTACGACGTTCGCCCGGCCGCCATTTCCGACGCGCCGCGGAAAAACGGCAGGTCGGGCAGCAGCTGGCCGGCGTACAGACGGTCCTTGCTCTGAGCGAAATCGTCCCGTCGTACGGCGTCGGTGTCGACGAGCAGCTGGGCAAGCCGGTCGACGGTCGACACGTTCCATTTCCGCGGCTGGTCGGAGCGGATGAGTTCGTCGACACGCGCGGTCAGGTCGTGCGGACGGACGGGGAGAAAATGGTCGTTGCGTTCCATGAGCGCGGCGACGTACACGTTTTTGGCGTTCAGGTTGAGCTTCGCCCAGTCGTCGAACGAAAGGTCGGTCTTTTCGAGCAGCTCCTGCGCCGGCACAGGATGGACGGTCTCCTCCCATTTCAGAATCGAGGCGTAATACAGCCGTTGCGCTTCGAGTGCGTACCGCTTCGCTTCTCGCAAAAATTCATCGGATGCGCTGCCCGCCGGAGCGGACGACCCGGCGGTTTGCAGAAACAGTTTGAGGCTTTTCAAATAGGCGACATGCGCCTGTTCGAGCAGCGGCGAAGGCGAGGAAACGCTGAAAGTTTCGATCTTTTGGTACGCCTGCCGCGCCGCGTCGGCGATGTCGCCAGGCCGTGGGGACTTCCCACTGAAAGAACCGGCTTCCAGTTCTTCCTGAAACGCGAACCAGCGGTCGACAAACGTCTGGAACGGCTCGTAAACGTTGTGGTAGAAGGAGACGAGATCCTGCTGACGGTAAGCGGCCGGCTTGGCGGCGACGTCCGGAGCGGGCGACGGGGCGAGCCGCGCTACCGTCCGGTCGACGCCGAGCCGGTATCCGAAAAAGAACGCGCCCGTCGCGCAAACGAGCATGAACACGAACAAAAGCGAAAACAGATAGTCCGATCCGCTCATTCGTTTATTCACGGCCGCTGCCTCCCTTGCGCGCCAGCGCGTTCGAGATTAGTATTTCTAGTATAAAAGAAACGGAGAAAAAAGGGAACGGGGATCGCGGCGCACGCACGGCGCGGCGGATTGGGCCGCTGATGGGAGGGTTGATCATGGCGGAATACGATTACAAAAGCGCGGGCTTTCCTTCCCGACGGGCGATACGGCTTTCGAAACGGCTGTTGAGGCGCCAGCGGATGGCCAGACGATTCGTCAACGGCCTCATTCTTGTGTTTTTGCTGCTGGTCGGCGGGCTGCTCTTGTGGGGGGTTCGTCTGCGCGATACGGCGGTTTCCTGACATTCCCGCGCATCCTTCCCGGCTTTCGTCCGAATGCTATGGATAGTTTCGGCGCAACCAGCGCAGGGAAGCGGGGGAAGCAGGATGCGGTTCGCCACTTTTCTGTTCGGTGGGGTCGTCGGAGCCTTAACGGCCGCGCTGTTTTCACGGCAGCGCTCCCGACAGTGGCTTTCCGTCGCCTGGAGCGGCGTCGGTCAGTCGATGGCGGACGCGCTGGGAAGGGCGATCGCGCGGGCGATCGAGGCGAAGGTGAAAACCGGCGCCGAAGAGGAACGCCCGAAGGAAACACCGGACATGTGAAAGATGCAGCACGCTCGCCGCGGGAATTCCCGCGGCTTTTGTTTGGGGATGCATTCTTGTGCGAGACGTGATAACATAATACATAAGCGAACAAGCCTTTGCGATTCCGGTCGTCCGTTTCGCCACGAAAGGCAGGGGAGGGTTCTGACTATGAAGATGGAGCGTTTAAACCAGGACAAGATCCGGATTTTCTTGACGTTCGACGATCTGATGGAACGGGGAATCCGGAAGGAGGACATGTGGCGGGAAATCCCGAAAGTCCACGAACTGTTCAGCGAAATGATGGAACAGGCCTATAACGAGCTCGGTTTCGACGCTTCCGGCCCTCTGGCCGTCGAAGTGCTCGTGCTTCCGGCGCAGGGCATGGTCGTCATCGTCACGCGGAACCGTCCCCAGCAAGAACCGCAGCCGGCGGACGAGGAAGGCTTTCTGGAGGAAGACCGGGAACAAGTGTACGAGATGGAAGTGACGCTGGAAGAGACCGATACTGTCACGTATGCGTTCCGCGACTTCGAAACGTTGCTGGAGGTTGTCAGGTGCATTCGCAGACTGGGAATCGAAGGCGGTTCCCTTCATGTCTATAAAGGCGTCTACGTCTTCCGCATGCGCCCGGAGGAAGTTCCCTCGGACCGGTACCATGCCGTTATCGCGCTGCTCAGCGAGTACGGCGAGGCGACGTCGGTCACGGCCGCGGTTTTGGACGAATATGGAAAAACGATTCTTTCGGAACGCGCCGTGGGCGAGCTGTGCGAACGGTTCGGGGCGGTCGGCGGGTAGGTGGCCGGCATGCCGACGGAATCCTCCGCGTTTTCTGCGGATGAGGGGAATCTGCTGGCCGCGACGCAGGCGACAATCCGGGAGGCGCTCTTTCGGCTCGGATATTCCGCCGACATGTACGAACTGCTGAAGGAGCCGCTCCGCTTCTTGACGGTGCGCATCCCCGTGCGGATGGACGACGGCGGGATCCGCGTTTTTACGGGGTATCGAGCCCAGCACAATGACGCAGTCGGCCCGACGAAAGGCGGCGTCCGCTTTCACCCTTCGGTGACGGCGGACGAGGTGAAGGCGCTGTCGATCTGGATGAGCCTCAAGTGCGGCATCGCCGAGTTGCCTTACGGCGGGGGCAAGGGCGGCATCGTCTGCGACCCGCGGCGCATGTCGGCAGGCGAATTGGAGCGGCTGAGCCGTGGCTACGTTCGGGCGATCAGCCAGATCGTCGGCCCGACCAAGGATATTCCGGCGCCGGACGTCATGACCAACGCGCAAATCATGGCGTGGATGATGGACGAATACAGCCGCATCCGCGAGTTCGACGCGCCGAACTTCATTACCGGCAAGCCGCTCGTACTGGGCGGTTCCCACGGGCGCGAATGGGCGACGGCGCGCGGCGTCACGATCGCACTGGAGCTCGCGTTGGCCAAAAAAGGCATTCCGCTCGAGGAGTCGCGCGTCGTTATTCAAGGATTCGGCAACGCAGGCAGTTATCTCGCCAAATTTTTGCACGACCGAGGCGCGAGAGTCATCGGCATTTCCGACGTGTACGGCGCGCTTTACGATCCCGGCGGACTGGACGTCGACGACCTGCTGGAACGGCGGGATTCGTTCGGCACGGTGACGAAACAGTTCCGCAACACGATTACAAACGCCGAACTGCTGGAAAAAGACTGCGACATTCTGATCCCCGCCGCCATCGAAAATCAGATCACGCGCGAGAACGCACCGCGCATTCGCGCAAAAGTCCTGGTCGAGGCGGCCAACGGCCCGACGACTGCCGAAGCGACCCGCATCCTCACCGAACGGGGCGTGATGATCGTTCCGGACGTTTTGGCCAGCGCCGGCGGCGTCATCGTGTCGTACTTCGAATGGGTCCAAAACAATCAGGGATACTATTGGACGGAGAAGGAAGTCGAGGATCGCCTACGGGAGCGGATGATCCGCAGTTTCGAGCGGGTTTACGAAATTCATCAGGAGCGCAAAGTCGACATGCGTCTGGCCGCCTATATGGCGGGCGTGCGGAGGATGGCCGAAGCGGCCCGTTACCGCGGCTGGGTCTAGCGCCGAAGGGAGTTGGCCAGAAGGAATGGTCACGGCGGCGGTGGTGGCGGCGGCGGTCGCCCCCGGCGTGGCGCTGCTCGCTTACGTCTACTGGAAAGACCGTTTCGCAACGGAACCGGTCCGACTCGTGTTCCGGCTGTTCGCGGCGGGCATGTTCGTCGTTTTTCCGACGATGGTCGTGCAGCGCATGTTCGTCGTCGCGCTGGAGCCGGGGATGTGGACGTACGCGTTCGGCATTTCGGCGCTGGCCGAAGAATTCGTAAAATGGTTCGTTTTCGTTTTCACCATATACCGGCATCGCGAGTTCGACGAGCCGTACGACGGCATCGTTTACGCGGCTGCCGTTTCGCTCGGATTCGCGACGCTGGAAAACGTCCTGTACGCTCTGTCGTACCGGACTTCGTTCGCCGATCTGTTTTTCCGCGCGTTGTTGCCGGTATCCGGTCACGCGCTGTTCGGCATCGCGATGGGCTATTCGTTCGGACAGGCCAAATTCGCCGGCAGTCGGCGCGCGGAACGGCTGCGGCTGTTGTTCGCATTGGCCGTGCCGTGGCTTTGGCACGGCGCGTTCGACGCCGTCCTGCTCGCGGATCGCGATCCGTGGGAGCTGGCGGTATTCATGGCGATCTGTTGGGGATACGCGGGGTGGAAGTTGCACCGCGCCAACGCCAGATCGCCGTATCATCCGACATTTGCAGATGATGAGGTGCGGATGTGAACGACCGGGCGGATCAACAGGGGGGTCTTCGCATGGGCGAAAAAGTGAAAGTGACCATTCGCTGTCGGAAATGCGGAGAGCAATTTATTCTCAAAGGCAGAAGGGAACGGGGCCGCGTCGAGACCGGCTTCAAACAATGCCTGTGCGACAATACCGACGATTTCGACATCGAGGTGCATTCCTGAACGCATAAATCGCCCGGCGGCAGACGAAAGCTAACGGTGACTCTTCCAATCCGGCGAAAGAAAGGAGCACCCCTATGGATCGCTATCGCCGATGGAGCGCCGTGCTGTTGCCGGTGGTCGCCGTTTTGCTGGTCGCCGTCTGGGGGTGGGGGTACCGTGCGGACAAGCTGAAGACCGCATTGCTGCTCAAGGCGGAAAACCAATATCAGCTTTCTTTTCACGAATTGGGCCACGATCTCGACCGACTTCATACGGAACTCGGCAATGCGCTCGCCGTGCACGCGAATTCCCACTCTTACCAGAAACGTTGCCTGATCAACATTTGGCGTCTGACGAGCCAAGCGCAGTCGGAAGTCGGCCGTCTGCCGCTGGCCATGCTTCCGGTGCAACAGACGGACGAATTTCTCGCCCGCGTCGCCCGGTTCGCATACGACCGGGCGATTCGCGATTTCGATCGGGAGCCGCTGTCCGACGGGGAACGTCGGACGCTAGAGCAGCTGTACAAGCAGTCCGGCCAAATTCGCGACCGCATTCGCGAACTGCAGGAAAACGTCATAACCGGCCGCTGGAGATGGGTTGATCTGGAAAAAGCGTTGGCGGCGAACCCGGACTTGTCTCAAAACGCGATCGCCGACGGTTTTAAAGCCCTCGACCGGCAAGTTCGGGAATTTTCAAGCGTCGATTTGGGCCCGGCGTCGAAATCGTTCGAGCCGAGAACGTTGAACGCGTTGGCCGGTCCCGAAGTTTCCGCGGACGACATCCGACGAAAGGCGGCGCGTTTTCTGCAGATGGCCGAAAACGAGGCGTCCGCGCTCGAAGTCGTCGAAAACGGCCCCGTCGACGGTTTCCGCACGTATACCGTAACGCGCCGTTCGTCCGACGGCGTCGAAATGCTGGACTACACGCGCAAAGGCGGCCAGCTGATCCGTTATCTCCACGATCGGCCGATCGGCGATCGGACGCTTTCGGGCGAGGAGGCGGGAGAGATTGCTTGGCGGGCGCTGGAGGAAAATGGGTTTTCCGAAGTCGCCCCCGTCTCGTACGACGAATACGATAACGTGGCGGTCTTCACGTACGCCGCGGAGCGCGGCGGCGTCGTTTACTATCCCGAAAGACTGACGGCCCGCGTCGCACTCGATAACGGCGAACTGGTCGGTCTGGAAGCGGTCGACTGGCTGACCGAGAAAAAGGGTGACGTTCCGGCGGCGCCGGTGTTGTCGCGGGAAGAAGCCGCAAAACTTCTTCATCCGGAATTCCGCGTCCAAACCGCCCGGCTTGCGGTGATCCGCAACGAGTCCGGTCAAGACGTGCTTTGCCATGAATTCGACGGCGTAATCCAGGGAATGCGGATGCGGGTTTTCCTGAATGCCTCGACGGGCGTCGAGGAGAAAGTGGAGGCGGTTAAGGCGTAAAGGACGCGCGATGGATGTCATTTTTTTGAAAAGGGGAAGGAGGGGCCGGGCGTTGCTGCCGCGGATCAATCAAATGTTGTTTTTGAGCGTGCCGTCCGGGGACAGCCGGAAAGAATACAAGACTCGCGTCTGCGACGAGGACGCCGACACGCTTGCCGTCGAAGTTCCGATCGAGGTGGGGACGGGGCGGTGGCATTTTTTTCAACCGGGAGAAGAGGTGAACGCCGCATTTTTCCACGAAGGCACGCGGTTCGTTTTTCAGACGGTCGTCGTCGGCCGCCGCGACGAGACCGTCAAGCAAATCCTGTTGCGCAAGCCGGACCCTCGCGAGGTCGTCAAGGAGCAGCGCCGCAGTTTCTTGCGCGTTCCGGCGTCGGTCGACATTGCGGTGCGATGGGACCGGCGCTGGCGCGCGGTGGCGTTGACGCGCGATATCAGCGGCGGCGGTGTTTCGTTTTATTATGAGGGTGTTTATCCGCTCGAACCGGGAATGTCGATCGACGGCTGGCTGCTCGTGCCTTTCCGCAACGGCCGCATCGATCATGCAAAGTTCGCCGGCGAAGTCGTCCGGGTGGAATCTTCGGGCGACGAGGGCGGCTCCAGGCGGCTGGTGATGGTCCGTTTCGACGAGATCAGCGAGGCGGAACGGCAGAAAATCGTCCGTTTCTGTTTCGAGCGCGAGCTGGAAATGCGCCGAAAATGAAAGCGTCGCGTATGAGTAAAATATTCGTGGGCAGGGTTAAGAGCAAGGAACGCGAGGAAGAAAAGGGGTAGACAAGGGCTTCCCTTCTTGGTAAAGTGATAGGCGGCA